>CANGWH010000028.1 GCA_947457565.1 Flavobacteriales bacterium | reverse complement strand
GAATATACTTTCCAACAATCCGCTTTCTCTAGGTGCAAGGGAGAATCAACAATAACCCGAATGGCGAAGGCATCATAAACTTCCTCAAAAGGAATATGTTGCTTTTTCATTTTTTGGGCTATGCTAAAAATACTTTTAGGCCTGCCCTTGATTTCCGTAATCGTTAAGCCAGAATTATCCAATTCCTCCTTAAGCGGGTCAATAAATTCTCGAATATACCGCTGCCTGGAGTTTTTTGTTTCTGCAAGTTTAACCGAAATATCTTTGTATGTAAGGGGTTCGGTAAACTTAAAAGCCAGGTCCTCCAATTCCACTTTGATGGCGTTTAAACCTAATCGATGCGCCAGTGGAGCATAAATGTACATGGTCTCCGAAGCGATTTTTAATTTCGTATTTTCGGATACCGAGCCCAACGTTCGCATATTGTGCAGCCGATCGCACAGTTTAATGAGAATTACACGTAAGTCTTCCCCTAAGGTGAGCAACATTTTTTTGAAGTTCTCTGCCTGTATGGAAGCGTCTTTATCTACGTTTTCGAAAACGGTAGATATTTTGGTTAAACCGTCGATGATTTCAGAAACTTTGGGTCCGAATTTCCGCTCTATATCGTCTAGCGTAATATCGGTATCCTCCACTACATCGTGCATCAACGCGCATACTGCACTGGTAACACCCAAACCCAATTCACCTACGGCTATTTGCGCCACGGCCAAGGGGTGGAAAATGTAGGGCTCTCCACTTTTTCTAAGGGTGCCTTCGTGGGCTCTTGCCGCAAGATCAAAGGCAGCCCTAACTAGCTTTATTTTGTCTTTAGGTTGATCTTTGCCAAGGCTAGTCAGTAGTTGCCGATAACGTTTTAGCAATTCGCTCCGATAGGCTTCGTAAACTTCTCCCTGTAGCAAGGTCATAGATAATGGGAATAATTACTGGTTCAACGCAGCAAAATGTTTGAAGAACATCGGAATTGTTTCAATGCCTTTGTAGTAATTGAAAATTCCATAATGCTCGTTTGGCGAGTGGATCGCATCCGAATCCAAGCCAAATCCCATCAAAACAGTTTTAGTTTGTAGTTCTTTTTCAAACAAAGCAACAATGGGAATACTTCCACCACCGCGAGTTGGAATAGGATCTACACCGAAGGTTTCTTTCATCGCTGCTGCCGCTGCCTTATAAGCAATGGAGTCAGTAGGGGTTAAAACCGGTTCTCCACCGTGATGGGGGGTAACTTTAACTTTAACACCCGCCGGGGCGATGCTTTCGAAGTGCTTTTGAAATAACTCGGTAATCTCATCGGAAATTTGATTGGGTACCAAACGCATGCTGATTTTGGCGTAGGCCTTGGAGGGTAAAACCGTTTTTGCACCTTCCCCAATATACCCGCCCCAAATTCCATTAACATCCAAGGTTGGACGAATACCCGTTCTCTCAATAGTAGTGAACCCTTTCTCACCCATAACTGCGTCTATGGCTAAATGTTGCTTATACTCCTCTTCGCTGAAGGGTATTTTACCCATTGCTTCTCTATCAGCTGCGCTAACTTCAGCTACTTTATCATAGAAACCGGGTATAGTTATGTGGCGATTTTCATCGTGTAAACTAGCAATCATCGTGCATAAAGCGTTTATAGGATTGGCAACGGCTCCTCCGTAAACCCCAGAATGTAAGTCGATTCTTGGCCCCGTAACTTCTACTTCTACATAACTCAATCCACGCAAACCCACATCAATAGAGGGACAATCGTTAGCAATCAAAGCCGTATCAGAGATTAAAATCACATCCGCTGCTAATTTCTCTTTATTATTTCTGCAATAAGTACCTAAATTGTTGCTACCAACCTCTTCTTCGCCTTCAATCATAAATTTAATATTGCAAGCCAAGGTCTGCGTCTGCATCATGGTCTCAAATGCTTTTACGTGCATGAATACCTGTCCTTTGTCGTCACAAGCCCCGCGAGCATAAATTTTACCATCACGAACCGTGGGTTCAAACGGCGGTGTATCCCATAATTCATTCGGAACACTTGGCTGAACATCGTAGTGCCCGTATACTAAAACAGTTGGCAGCGAAGCATCCAAGATTTTCTCTCCGTAAACGATGGGGTAACCCGCTGTTTCTTCTAAAACAACATTATCGGCACCTGCCTTACGTAAATGATCCGCTACAGCTTCTGCACATTTGCGAACGTCACCGGCATAAGCAGAATCGGCGCTAATGCTTGGAATTCGTAGAATATCAAATAGTTCGCTTAAAAAGCGGTCTTTGTTTTGTTCGATATATTGCAAGGTTGACATACCCGCAATTTACAACCGAAAAATGTCAACTGCAACGATTATCGCAAGGGGATTCTAAACCCTAAAATCTTTCGTTCAAACTACGAGTTTCCTCCGTTAAAAAGCATCGATTTCATTCCCCACTGCCTGTATCTTTGCACTAATATTTCTGATATGGGCAATCCAACCGAAACCACCCAACTACACGATACCTTGCAGGCTAAACAGCGAGAGATGTTGCAAATTGAAAAATTTAAGCAGCAGATGTTTTTGTGGGAAATAATAATAACAATTGTATTAATAATCGCCTCTTATTTTGTTTTGAAAGCCTTTAAAACTAACAAAGACAAAGCTTCGGCGAGGAATAAGAAATATAATACAGGCGCTTAGCAATTCCCAATGCCGTAAACCCCCAATAGCGTTCTCCCGTTTTGTTGTTTTTGTTGTTCACTCCTAAATTTGGGTAACTAGAATTAACCCTACACCCAAGAAAAACGAAGTTACTAAAACTTAAATTTGAACTTCGGGAATTTCACCTTCTACCACCAATCTACCCAAGGTTTTTGCTTTTACTTCATCTATTGTAACCCCAGGGGCTATTTCTTTCAATTCAAATCCACGGTGGGTAATTTCAAAAACCCCCAATTCTGTAACCACTTTTTTAACGCACTTTAATCCCGTTATCGGTAACGAACAGGAGGGAAGGAGTTTGCTTTCTCCAGCTTTATTTACGTGTTGCATAGCTACAATTATATTTTTAGCGGAGGCCACTAAATCCATAGCACCGCCCATACCTTTTACCATTTTACCGGGAATTTTCCAATTGGCAATGTCTCCAGAATCACTCACTTCCATGGCTCCCAATACGGTTAAATCTACCTTTCCCGCTCGGATCATTCCAAAGCTGGTAGCACTATCAAATAAACTCGCCCCTTGGGTCATGGTGATCGTCTGTTTTCCGGCGTTGATTAAATCGGCGTCCTCTTCTCCTTCCCATGGGAAAGGACCCATGCCCAATAACCCATTCTCTGATTGTAAAACCACTGCCACGCCCTCTGGAATATAGTTGGCTACCAAGGTGGGAATTCCTATACCCAAATTCACATAATACCCGTCCTGAAGTTCGCGCGCAATACGTTTCGCAATACCAAATTTATCAAGCATATTAGCAAAATTACAACATCACATTCATTCTTGCTCCATTCATCGCGGTAAATTGGCTAATATCAGCTTATGCTTTACTGCTGATGCCTGGTTTCCCGTTGCCTCGTACAATTTAATTAGTAAATTATGGGCTTCAATATTATCTGGATTTAGTTCCAATGTTCTATTACACCATAATTGAACCAAGGGCCAGTCAGATTTTCCGGCATAAGCAAACGCTAAATTAAGCCTCGAATTTTCATGCTTGGGCTGTCTTGACAATATTTGATTCAAAAGAGCAATGGCTTTGTCTAATTGATTAAGTCGGATGTAAATATCTGCTGTTTCCGAAGAAAAATCCGAATCGTAGGGTCTTAGTTCCATCAATTTAATAAACCATGGCAATGCTTTATGCCATTGTTCTAACCGTTGATAGGCATTGGCAATTCTATAAAAAAACCAAGGATCGTTGATTTTACTAATGCCCGTTTGTTCGGGTGTAATTCCTAACGCCGTAACCAATCCAATTAATTCACCCGCATTTTGTTCAACAAACTTGCCATGAACTGCGGTCTCCAACCACAATAACTTATTAGGGCTTGCCGATTCCCAAAAAGCAGGCTCTGTTTTATCGGGAATGGATTCCTTGGATTTCCATTGTTGCAAACGATCATTTCCCTTGGAAACATATGCTTTATTGGGGTCAAATCGCTCAAAATAACTAAAGTAAGCCATCGCTTCCATGGACAGGTTGGTTGATTTGTTATTTACCGCCCAGAGTTCACCGGTAGTTTCACCAAATCCATTTTTGGAGTTATAGGCAATTACCGGTTGTTTAATTGATGGTTTACCTGGGCGCTGAATTTTGTGATCGTGTACGGTAACATGCGGAATGTCCCGAGTATCAGAGGCCGGCATATGACAAACTATACAATTGCTGCCTACCTTACCTTTTGTATCAGTACATGTAAATAATTGACTGCGGGTGGAATTTGTTGAATGACATCCAATACAGGTTTGGTTGAACTTTGCTGTATTTGTCTTCCTCACACTAACATGGGGGTTATGGCAATTTATACAAGTGAAATTAAGATTTGGATTGTACGATTCTTGGTTTTTGTTGGATTTAATAAAACAAGCGCTTTGCTGGAATCGCTCCGCGTGGCCAGCCATTACAAATCCCTGAGGGCCGTTTGTTTTTGGCATAAAAACAGTAAACACAGAATCTAAATGCATGCCCGGTTTGAAATCAGTGAATTTTTTGCCGGGATTTAATACGTTATTGCCCTGTAAATGACAGCGTTGACAGATATCTACTTGCAATTTAAACGGCAATCGTTTTGGATTTACAATGGAATAATCGGCTTGCTTTGATGTATCGATGATTATACCACTTCGTTTTTCATTTACGTGCAGTTCCCCTGGCCCGTGGCAGCGTTCGCAATCAATGCCCAAAGGAAGATGGTCGAAAATATTTACGGATCCATCCCGCATTTTAGGCATCCCGGTATGACAACTCATACACTCAATATCAATTTTTCTGCTAAAACGGGCATTATAACTTTCATATCCTGGCGGTAAATCCCAAACTTTCTTCTGAGTGTAGTAGGTGAGGGGGGCTTGGTAAAGGTGTTTGCCATCGGTCCAGAAATGACTGTTGGTATGGTGTCCTGATCCAATAATGTGGGTTATTTTTTCAATTCGATTATGGGTTGTATCGCGGCCCACTATTCGGAATTCTTGGATATATAAATCCTCACCACGCAACATGGGGTAATAATACAAGTTGTTTTTTTTGTCGAAGACAGGTTTGGCGGATTGAAAATCTGCCTTTGAATATTGAATTTTTGCTTCATGGAAACTCTGGCCCATACCTGTTTCTATAAAGCTGTGGTATATATCGGAATGACATCCTTTGCACGTTTGAATACCCACATAATCTACTGTATCGTGAAGATTTCTAAATGGACTAATGTTGGCGGTTGAACCGATTGTGGTTGAAGAACTACAATACCATAAACTGAGGGTTGTAAAACCCAAGAGTAAAAATACCAACCATTTTGAGCCTATGTGCATTGGGTTGGAAAAAATACCAATGGTTAGGGTTGACTATCAGCTCCGAATTGTGCTTGCCAATCCAGGATACCTCCAATTAAGTTGCGGACATTGGAAAATCCTTGTTGCAGCATGAATTGTTTTGCCGTATTGCTGCGCATGCCGGAACGACAGTGAACAATAACTTCTTCTTCTTTCATTTCATCTAAATCTTCTAATTTAGATGGCAATTCACCTAAGGGTATATGAATTCCTCCCAAATTGAACTCTTCGTATTCATGCACTTCGCGTACATCGATAAGATTAACTTTTTCGCCATTACTTAGGCGTTTTTGTAATTCAATTACGGAAATGTCTGTGTTCATAATTTGATAAATCTAGTAACTCCATAACTACCGTCTTTCCCACGGATTATCATTTGATAGTTACCAGATGGCAAATTAACGACATCTGTTTTGTCTTGCAAAACACCTTCTTGCATTTTTATGCCTCGAACATCTCGAATTTCATAATTGCTATGATCAGGGATCCAACCAGATACGGATATCCAGTGAGTACAAGGATTGGGGAAGGTCTTTACCGATAAGGATTCCATTCTAACCGTTCCAAAGGAATAATCCACTCGTTCACCAAACAGCATCCGAATCATAGGAGTACCCATAATGCTAGGGTCAGAACGTTCCCAGCTACCCAATAAATTGTAAAATAAGTGGGGGTTGGGATTATTGCCATAATTATAGCGATAGTTATTATCGTATCCTACATTCAATATAAATGGCACTGCTTGCTGCCAACCCGCATAATATTTGCCTTTGGGCAGATAAAGCACTGAATCAAAGAATATGAAGGAGAAATGGTTGATGCTATCAGTATATATAGGTCTACTAATTGGGTATTCGTACATTAAAAGATCTTGCTTGTCTGGAGCACCAATAGGGGACAATGCTCTCCATATTTTTAAACGGAAATTTCTGGCACTAACATCATTCAAACTTTGATTAAAATAAATGGCTAAACCACGAAGAGAATCGGGATGCTGAATATCGAATTCCATGGCGAATTGCCCTTTAATATTCCCCAAGTTTTCGTAATCTAAACCAAATCCCCCTTCAGCGCTGCCATCGTCATAACTGTACCAAGGCATAAATGTATGCTCAACCGATAGTTTGTTATTATTGGTAGTGGAATTAAATTGAGTAGGGGTTTCGTCGTTTCCTTGCGGTTGGATTTCGAAATCAAAGGTAACTTTAGGCGTAGCACCGGATAGGGTATCCAATGGAATGCCATCAAATTTTTCAGTGGAATCGCGCGCGGCGGCTATATTTCGAACATTGGAAGAGGGAGGTACATTATATAAAACCTTGTTGTATTGATTTTTAATCGTGATGCCAATCCTTGTTTGAACGGCGGTGTTGCTGTTTAAATTATTGATTCCTACGGTGTATCCTCTACCTTTTAAGGTTGATTTATTGTAGAAATAGTGCTTATAAGGAACGTTTTTGAAATCTTTAATGGGATATAAATTCACACTGGATATACTCACATCCTGAATGTCTGAGTAATCAACAATTCTATTCTTGTCGATACGTATGTAATCTAAATGCCAATGGTTCAGATTCCCGGAGGCCTTGGTGTAATTAACGAATCTAAATTGGAAATCAGGAATAAAAAAATCGTATCGATTTATTGCAACAAAATATTGGATAAAGTTCGTTTGCTTGCCCCCTTTAATTCCCCAAACTCGTTCAAATTCTCCGTTCTTGTTTTTGAACATTAGCAATAAAGAGTCTTCCGTATCAGGAATATCCCCTAATCCTTGAAGTTGTACAAAAAAACTAATATAAATGGAATCAGTAGGTTTGTAGTTTATTGTATTAGAACCACTCCAATAGTATTGTAGATTAATGGGTTGCGAGGTTAAGCTATCGGCAAACACAGAAATCATTTTGTTTAATGGGTGATAGGGATTGCCGTATTGATCCAAATGGTCAAACGTTGCCACACCATAACTGGGTGGTTTAATCCCGAAAGTGTGGTTTACCCAAACCTGTTGATCGGTGAAATTTTTACTGTTTGGATAACCAATTTCTTGGGAAAAATCTTCAAAAAATGGTAGCGTAAGCGTGTCAGAAATTCCCCGTTGAAGAATTAATGGATTAAATTTAGGCTTTTTTGAAATCTGTGGGTTTTTCTCTAAGGGGAAGAATTTAATCCCCGAGTTTGGTAATAATAGTTGAGCACATGCACTGTCAATTAAAGTAAGAATGCAGAGCATAATAAAGGGTTTTATCCCTGTAATTCTCTGTATTTTTACTATATTCAACATCTATTTTTCCGTTTTTTCAATTGAACATTAAGAATCTTTATACAACAATCCGTTAATTGTTAACGCAAACTTATTGATATTATTGTAATAGATATACAAAATATTGCTATTAATTCACTTTGCATCTAGCCATTATTCCTCATTATCTGCGGGTTCATCAATCAATAGTGTATCCGATGGAGCCGCTTTTTGGTCGTCTATAACTACTAAATCCACTTTGGTGCCTTTTAAAATCTTTTGACCAGGTTCAATGTTAATTCCGCCAATTCGTTGTCCGATCACCAAATTATGACCCATATCCCCGTATTGGTAGGTGATATTTCCCAAGGTTAGTCCTGAATTTTTAATTAGCGCTTTGGCTAAATTGAGACTGCAATCAACCAATTTAGGCATGGAAACCTTAGGACGAGTGGTGGCATTAACAGTAATGTAAATAGTTCGATTTTCCTTCACAAATTCGCTCGCCTCTGGCAGTTGTTCGGTTACTACTCCCGGTTTAAACGTCTCTAAATACACCGTATCGTTAATCACCATTCGCAAACCCAAAGCAGATAATTTCTCTTCGGCATCCATGGGTTTCATTTTTATTAAATCCGGTACTTGGATTTTGCTATCATGGCGCGTGTAGAAATCCAACGAAAAATAGGCTAGGGTTATGATTACACCCATATAAATTAGCCCTAACCCTACATTGTAGCCCCAGTTTTTTAAATCCCGCTGTTTATCCATTTCGATTTTCTCCAAATTTCAGTATTTCAGCAATAAATTCAAAAGGCTTATACCCATTTATTGCCGCTTGATGATAGATACATGTAGCCGGGGTCATACCAGGTAATGAGTTTATTTCGATAATAATGGTATCAACTCTGCCATCGTCCATGATTCGAACAAATGCATCAATTCTGCAATAACCTGTAACATCCAATGCTTTGGCAACTTTCTCCAAGGTATTTTTAACCTCTTTGGAAATACGTTGCTGTTCGGTGGCATTTTTTGAATAACGGGCCGGAGTAATATTCTGACCTTGTCCGGCTAAGAATTTCTCCTCCAAACTTAAAATTTCGGATTCGGCCAATGACTCACTAGGTTCAAACATTTCGTATTCGGTTTCACCCAGGTGGTTAATGTGGGTTACTAATCCGCCAGTGACTTCTAGAAATCTAATGGCCCCTTTGGAATCAATAAATTGTTCTATTAATAATTCGTTTTTTTGCGGTAACTCATCGGCAGGTCCGATATTTAGTGATTTTGCTAAATTGTTTTCTATTACATAGTTGTCTCTAAAAATGGCCGATACAAATAACCCTAGTTCCTCTTTGGACTTTACTTTCCGCACTGCTGCACTGCATCCGTCGTCCGCGGGTTTTGCAATTAATGGCAGTCCAAAATCTACAATGATTTGGTCTATCAATTCCTCGCCATTCGTTAGCCAGTCCGATTTGGTAATTAATCGATGATTGGCCACTAAAAATCCCAATTCCCGTAATCGTTTATTGGTTTCAAATTTATTGATTGTGATAGCAGAACTATGGGCTAAACTGCCATTGTGGTATAATCCATATTTTGCTAAATCACGCTGAATTGTTCCATCTTCTCCGGGTCTACCGTGCAAGGCAATAAATACGCCTTCTACGCGCTTAGCTAATTCTTCTAAACTCAACGGAATTGGAGTATATACCGGTGCGGATAGTTGTAATTCGCTTAACAGGCAACTTGCACTGCGCTGAATAGCTTGTAGCGCTGGATTGGCATGGTAATTCAAGATTTTATCGCGGATGTCATCGGCATTATCTTTCAACATCATGCTTATCGGAAGCTCAAATAACCGATAACCTTGGCTATCGCCTACTAAAAATATTGGTAGTGGTTCGTGTGTTTCGCTGGAACTTAATTTCTCATATATATTTCTACCGCTTTCCATAGAAATATGTCGCTCAAAACTATACCCTCCCATAATAACCCCAATTTTTTTCTTAGCCGATTGGGTGGTGCTGGGCACCAATTGCGACACTAAACGATCGTTTAATTCTAAATAAGCATGGCCCCTAGTATGGGTGTTTATCCTGGCATCCAGGGATTTTTTGATGATTAATGTAATGAACTGACTGGGATTAAGTCCAATTTCTGCTGCCTGATGAAAGAAAAATGAACTGGGCATCATCCCACTGGTTGTGTTGGGGTCATTCAAGAAAATATCGCCCTTTTCATTTACAAATCCGTCAATTCTAGCATAGACGGAAAACCCGAAATCGCGGTACAATTGACAGCAGGCTTCTCGCACATTTTCTAAAATTTGTACATCTACTTCCATGGGGGTAACCTTGTTGCTAAGACCTGGAAGGTATTTACTTCGATAATCGAAGAATGCGCCGGACTTCCTAATTTCTGTGGGCGGTAATGCAAAGGGATTTCCTTGTTCATCGGCCACAACGATGCAGCTAAATTCTTTGCCGTCAATAAACTCTTCTAAAATGAGTTGGGTTTCACCGTCCTGGGCTTCTAATAGTACATCCAATGCAGCACTGGATTCTTTGTTGAGCAATTGCTCTAATTCATCGGGCCGATATATTACTTGGTTATTGGCCAAAATAGGTAATCCCAATCCACTTCTAATGTCGCAAACTTGTTTTATCCATTGGATTTTTTGTTCTTGATTCTTTGCATTCCACTGGGTTGCTACAACACGGATTTTGAAAAAACCCAAATCCATGGCTTGCACAAAAGTATCCGTGGTTGGGTTATCTAAAATACTGACGCCCAAAGAGCTGCCTTGATTCGCAGGCTTAATCACAAATTTACTTCCCAACCGTGTTTTTGCATCCAACAATAATTGTTGTTGTTGCTCTTTGGAATGTGATATCCAGTCTTTTTTATCTACTGTAAAATATCGATTTAAGTTTAGATTTTTAGCTTGTTGGAGTTGTTTTTGCAGGGATTTGTTCATGCCCAAGGCCGATGCAAAAATTCCGCTACCCGTATACGGAATCTGTAGCCATTCCAATATTCCTTGTATACTTCCGTCTTCTCCATTTAAACCGTGTAAGGCCAAAAATGCAATATCAATTATCGATGGTAAATCATTTAACGATAACGGTTTACCTAGAGATTCCAACATGCTGTTGCGCAAAGTATTGTCCGGATGTAAACTTTCTGCATAAATTTGGTATCCGTGGGGAAGGTCGGGTAAACAATTAACAATTAAACCGTCTTGTACTACTTGGGTAGGAGGGTAAAAGTCGCGAATGCTGCCTTTGTAAACGTACTCCCAATCCAACAAAACCAGTTGGTTGAATGAATCTACGAAAATGGGCAAAGCCTCAAATTTGCTTTTGTCCAAATTATCGTAAACAGTTCTTCCTCCAGCGAAACTTACTTCGCGTTCCCGCGAGGTTCCACCAAAAAAAATCCCTACTTTGAGTTTATCCACCATCAATACAAAACTACAAGCTAAATAAATGCGATTTTTTACAAATTCCCCACAGTTATTGTGGGTGTTTTTGTAGGTGCGCAGTGTGGGGTATTTCGATAATATTTGCGTAATTTGCAGGCTGTATGAGTGCGTCTAAAATGGTAATTGGAATAACCCAAGGAGATCCTAACGGTGTTGGGTTGGAGATAGTTTTGAAAACGTTTTCTGATCCCAATATTTACAAATACTGTACGCCAGTTTTATACGCAAATCCAAAATTATTTGTATTCTGGAAAAAGCAACTGAACCTGCAAGAACCCATGTACAATTTAATTCCATCGGCTTCCAAAGCACAAGAAGGTAAATTAAATTTAGTAATTTCTTCCGAAGAATCGGTGGAATTAACCATTGGTAAGCCAGGGGAAGCAGGTGGCTTAGAGGCCCTGAAATCGTTAAATAAAGCGATTGACGATGCAGAACATTTGCACGCAATAGTAACTTCTCCGTTAGATAAATCTACCGTTGCCCATCATTTGCCGAACTTCTCAGGACATACAGGGTATTTGGCCGAAAAAATGGGAGTAACCCAGTATGCTATGGTGCTAACTTCCGAAGAATTGCGCGTGGCCTTGGTTACGGAACATGTGTCTATCGCCGAACTCCCTAAGCATTTAACTACGGAGCGAATTTCGAACAAAATTGGGTTGTTGTCTGAAACACTCAAATCCGATTTTAATGTTACAAAACCGAGAATTGCCGTGTTGGCATTAAATCCCCACGCCGGCGACAATGGCTTGTTGGGCAAGGAAGAAGAACAAATTATTAAACCCGCTATTGAAGAGCATTACAAAGCAGGCGTGTTGGTTTATGGTCCGTATTCCGCCGATAGTTTCTTTGGTAGTGGTAATTATAAAAACTTTGATGCGATTTTAGCGATGTACCACGATCAAGGACTTATTCCTTTTAAAACATTTGCATTTCATGATGGCGTAAATGTAACTGTTGGATTACCCATTGTTAGAACATCGCCCGATCACGGTACCGCCTACGATATCGCCGGAAAAGGCATCGCCGAATGCATAAGTTTTCGTTCTGCTGTATACGAAGCCGTTCACTTAGTAAGAAATAAACGACAAATTGAAGTGGATTATTCTAATCAATTGCCCTATGCAGAATTGCGTAGAGAACGATTCCGCATCGATTTTTAATCACCCTTAACGTCCCGATAGTTGAACCGTTAACCAACGCAGTACTCCAGCCTGAACTTCCAAGGCTAATGTTTCTTCTAAAGTGAAATATTCAGAAACTTCGCCCGTTTGCGTGTGTTGGAACAGGTGATTTAATCCGCCAAATTCTAATAAACTAACGTATTTCCCTTGTTTGGTCATTTCATTTACTAAAGCTTTGGTTGCTTTGGGATTGATTTGTATATCCTTACCACCTTGAACCATTAATAAGGCGGGTGAACAGGCCATGAATTCGGGTTTCGGATCGTAATGTAGGTAATACTGTATCCAAGGATTTTGATAGGCTTCGCCAATTTGATAGGCTAACATAGTTGCCAAATCTTTCTTGCCCGAATTAGGCATATCGTATTTTTTCAAGTAGGCGATGGCCAGTTTATACCTGCTGCTTTCAATTTTCAACAGGCTATCTTTAACAAATTTTTTCGCAGATGAAACAGAATTGTAATATTTGCTGGCAGTAGCCATCCTTCGAGTGATGGACGCTAATTCGCTTAACGTCTTTTCATCGGTTGTGTTTTTCCGCCATATGGGTTGTAATTGAAATAGGGTAGTTTCAATTCCGCTGCTGGTCATTCCAGCCAAAGAAATTACTCCACGTATATTGGTTTCTTTTGCAGCTGTTTTAATAGCCACATTGGCGCCTTCGGAATGACCCATCAAAAAGATGAAATTGGTATCAATATCGGGTTGTTGTTTGAGCCACTGTAATGCAGCCAATGCATCGTCTACGTAGGATTCTGTGGTAGTTGTGGCTAAGAATTCGGGTTGACCCTTAGAAGCACCCATACCGCGGTCATCAACACGCAAAACAGCAATCCCACTTCGGCTTAAATAATCGGCCCAAACGGCAAATGGTTTATGATCGGCGATGGTTTCATCGCGGTCTTGTGAACCACTGCCTGAAAGTAGTAATACGGCTGGGTATTTTTTTACGCCATCGGTAATTTCTGTAATAATCTCGCCCCGTTTTTCTTTGCGAATTACCGTGGGTTTGGATTCTATCATCATGGAAGGTTTTAGTCCTGGATTGGTAGCGATGCACAGGGCCAAAAGGCTATCATTAGGAATTGTAAGTGTTCCGCCGAATATCAATTTACCCGATGGATGAGAGAATTGAGCCGCACGAATTCCATATCCAAAAGGAGCTTTGGGCGTTTGATACCGATTTAAATATTTCGTGGATGTCCATCGCAACGTTAACGGTAAAGTTTTTCCTCCTTGGGTCCACTGAGCCTCTATGGTAAAACTATCTTTTCTTTGTCCAATACAACGTGCACCTATGGCATCAATTTCCCATACGATGGAACGGTTGTTGACTTCAGTCTTGGAAACAGCAATTCCCCGGGCTCCTTGCATGGGCACATCCAAGGTTGATTTATAACGAATTACTGTAGCTTGACCCTCTGTTTTATCCGATTTCTCAGTGGTTGATTTTTCAACTACTTCTATAATAACGCCAATTTTACTGCCCATTACCGAAATATCACCCTTCCAAAAACCGTTCCATGAAAACGATTCCTGTCCAAAAGATAACGCAGGGAACAAAGAAATTAACGACACCAAAAATAATCGAGATTTCATGCATCAAAATTAGCGGTATTAATTGGCAATTTAAGCGCAAGAACTGCCTTAATTTGTAATTCGTTACAGTAGCATGAGCCAACAATTTCATCCGTTACCTCATTGGTTGTTGAGTCATCCACGGCGATTGCATTGGATTTATATTGTGCAGCGTTGGGTGTTACTGCGAAATCACAACATAGTTCCGCAATTTATCCGCTGGTTTAAACAACGATGCGAGCAGGGTATACCTGTTTCTATGGTTGATGGGGGATGTGGCGAAGGACTTTTTTGCTATTTAGCTGCAAAACAATCCAATAAAGCCCATACCAACGCAATTGCCGGTAGCAAGACAAATACAGTGCTCGGTGTCGATTCTAATCCACAATGGATTGAATTTTTATCCACTAATTCAGCTGTCATTAACAATAATACTTCGCTTTCTTTCCATAATTTGGATATCGCGATACATAAAAACGAATGGGGGACCTTGCTAAAGCATTGCAATTCGTTGGTGTGTGTTAGTGTTTTGCAGTACATGCAGGATCCATTAGGCGAATTACAATGGTGGTTAAACCAAATGCCGGAATCGGGAGAAGTATTTTTGTATTTGCCGGTAGATCATCATCAATATACGCCGTGGTATACGTATGTGTTTAACAAATTTCAAAATTATGAACAGGCCTTTAATAGGAGTAGGCCGGTAGGTAAGTTGACTTTTTCCAAATTTATTGGGGAATTAAGGGAACAAGGCAAGGTTGACGTAGTTTATTGTAAATACCAATATCGTGCATTGGCTTCCATCGGCCATGAGCAATTCAGTTTCCTTTTGATGCTATGGCAAAATAGCAATGATTGGAGCCAAATTCCCATCAAGGTATTAGCGGGTATCCTGTTAATGCCTGCTTGGATATTAAGTACGATAAGTTTTTATATAGATCGATTAATACCAATTGGATCCCCCAATTCGGTACTTTGTATTCTGAAGAAAAAAGCTTATATTAAGGAATAACTAATTCCGTGTTTAGCGGGAAGAACATCATTAAATCCTTCGTTGAGCAGGTGTGATTTAAAACTTTGCATGCTTTCGGCATCGCCATGTACTAAAAACAGGCGTTTAACAGCCGAGGGTACTTGACATTTTAAATAATCAATCATTTCCTGCCGGTCTGCGTGGGCACTGAAGTTATCCAGTTTATGGACTTCGGCTTTCACGGGAAAGATATCGCCAAAAATCTTTACTTCTTCCGCTCCAGACATTAGTTTACCGGCCAAACTGAAGGGGGTGGCGTATCCTACCAATAAAATGGCATTACGGGCATCGTTAATGTTATTGGCAATGTGGTGCTTTACTCTGCCGGCTTCGGCCATTCCACTAGCGGATATAATGATACAAGGCTCTTCCGAACTGTTGAGTACTTTAGATTCTTCTACCTTGGAAATGTAATTTAAATTTGGGAACGAAAATGGATCTCCATCTCGGGATATATAATCCAAGATTTTTGGATTGTAACATTCTCGGTGTAAGGCCATCACTTGGGTGGCTTTCACGCTAAGCGGACTGTCTACATAAACCGGAATCGAGGGCAGTAGATTCTCATGAGCCAATTGATCTAGGAGGTAGACAATTTCTTGGGTTCTATCAATAGAAAATGCGGGAATGATGATTTTTCCTCGTTTATCAACGCAAATTCTTTGAATTAAATGCAATAACTCGGCTTTCGCATCTTTTGCCGGCGCATGCAATCGATCTCCGTAGGTACTTTCGCAAATGATGTAATCACTGGCAGGAAAAGGAAAAGGCCCTTCAAGAATTTGGTCGTTGGGTCTCCCTATATCCCCGGTATACGTAAGGGTAGTTTTATCTCCGTTGGCCAGCGTGAATTCAAAGTGCAAACAAGAACTGCCTAAGATATGCGCGTTGGGAATCATGATTAATCGAGTGCTAGAATCAATTTCAACCCAAATTTCATCCTTGATGGGTTTAAATAATTTCATGGTTTTTACCACATCGCCATCGTCATACAACGGTTCAATATCGGCCAATCCTTTAGCGGCTCTGCGTTTATTAACAAACCGCAAATCGGCTGTTTGAATATGAGCGGAATCTAGCAACATCAAATCGCATAAATCCCGGGTAGGTAGATTGCAGAGGATATCGCCCGAAAATCCTTCTCTTACCAATCTAGGCAATAACCCGGTATGGTCTATGTGGGCATGCGATAAAATTACGGTATCGATGCTGTGAGGATCAAACCCAAAATGTCGGTTTAACTCTTGTCCTTCCGGTCCCTCTCCTTGAATAAGCCCGCAATCCAACAACAATCGAGTGCCTTCGGGAGTAACGATTAAATGCTTGCTACCGGTAACTCTACCTGCGGCGCCATAGGCAGTAAAAGATGGGATATTCATAGACATTTGGCAAAAATACTACCCATAAGGCAGTAGCCAATTAAAAACTTAAACTATAACTGGCCTTTATGCCAAAATTTCGTGGATCTCCCGGAGCTCTGTAGGTCATCCGCCAAATGAAATCCACCCGAATGCATTTAAAAATATTCTCCAATCCAACGCCCAATTCCCAATACGGGACTTTGTAGGAGAAACTCTTAAATTCTGAGATATCAGGTACTTGATAACGTGTAGGTATAATATCCCGATTGGCTTGATTCAACGTGCCATAAATGGCCTTGCTGGTTACAATTTCTCGCAATTTGAATTTATTTAGCAAGGGAACTCTATTAAAAATATACCCGTTAAAATGGTGTTCAAATCCCAATTGCACACTTTGGTCGGAGATAAATTCAAAATTCCGCATTTGGTTGTAAGCACGTTGGTTGTACATAAAACTCTGATTCCCAACGTAAACCGATAGTAGAGGATAGGGGAGTGTGCCCCAAACCTTGGCTAAGTCTGCCGAATAAATCGTTCTGCCTAACATACTCCATACTTTAGTGTAGGAATAGGATAAAACAACTTTATCGTACTCAAATTGCGAACCTACGAAACCTTTAATACCTTTTTGATACAATAATTGATATCTCGGACCCGGTGCACTAAACGTCATTAAACTCAAATCCGATTTGATGGAATAACTTTTAGGCTCATAAACGAAGGTGAAACTGGCGCTAGCGTTGGTCATTTCTGTAGAAATAGAATTTGGGTCTGTTATAGTTTCATACCAGGCAAATTTAAAATCACTCACTTTAGGAAAATCATAATGGGCATGATATAAACTAGTGGAAACACGCATTCCTGGTCGAAGATCTATACCGTAGGTGATTCTCGACTGGGTAGTGAAATTTAAAAATTTGGATCCAAATAAATTAAATGCTGTAAATAGGCTTTGACCGTATAAATCGTTATCCGTAATACCAATTAACTCTACATCTCGGCGGTGCATGAGTGTAAGTTTACTCCAATTCTTCACATTGAAATAAATATCGGTATTGAATCCGTATTTCCATTGTTTATCGGCAAATCCGTAGGCCAAAAATCCAGTGGTGACCGATTTTTTACTGATAGCTGGCGTGGTTCTGAATCCCATTTTTAATCGGGCGCCCTCCAGTAAATTCCATGAAGCGAGCGTGTAATAGGGACCGTAATCCAATATTCCATACCGCTGGTACCCGTCCACCAAGAAATTAACCAAATCTACGTAAGTCTTTACGGTGGGTATCGCATTTAAGGTGTCGATTTTTGATGCAACTCGTTTCTCCTCTTCCGATTGTTTGGTGTGTGCATGGTTTATCCAAAATGTATCGGTATACAAATTGGCTCCTGGTGTCATCACAATCCGATTATCGAAAAATCTGGGAGGAAAATCAACCCCCACTTTTATATTTTTAACCGTGGTGGTGTTAGAGGCTACCATGCCGGCCGCCTGTTTGGATAATTCGCCGATATCCATCAATACCCGCACTTTGGTGCATAAAAACTCCCCTGTTACAACGCGTTCGTACTCTTGTGCAAATTTCAATTTCTCTACATAATTCAAATTACTGGCACCGGTAATCTCTAACGCAAGCCTAACAATGGCTCCGGTACTGTCTTGTATCCAGATAAAACCACTAAATGCTAGGTCTCTGGGATTTTTTGGGGTTACTTTTAATTGAACTATTTTAGGCGAATTGGTATAATCAACCCCAACTAAACGGTAATCGTACAACAATTCCGCCGCATCGGCAATGGGGGAGGGAATTCCCTTATCGAAAACCACCAAACTCTCATCATAAATGCTGTAATTGGTGAAGGTGTTCCCCATCAGTTGCCCCACCAAACTACCATCCGTAACTCCAAGTCCCCGTATCCGGGTAGCTTTTACCACTTCTTTTGTTAAGTATGGTGTTTTTTGGTAACTGAAATCACTGAGAACTTCTGAAATTAATACCGGTAATATGGCTTTATTCGAATCGCCTGTCATGTAAGAAATGGTATCAAAATAGGAGCCCATGTTCTTCGCGATTTTGGTTTTTTGTAGTGTTTTGCTTATATTATTGATAGCAACAGTAGCTTTACTAAACGTTTCGCATTGGTAGCTTTGAATATTGGCAGGACTGTTTCGTTTCCGATTGTCTTGAGCTAATTTCAGCCATTTCATCGCTGGGTTTATACCTAGAGTAATAACCACCGCATCCGAACGTTCAATTTTCCGAGTTAAATTGATCCGCAATGGCATAGATTTAACGGTATCTAATACGATATAATACGTTTCAAAACCTAAGTAATCAATCCAAAACGTATCGGATGGGAAGGGTCCTTTACCTAAATTGAATTCTCCTTCAAAATTGGTAATACCACCTTTGCCAGTTGTACCCCATCGCAAACTTGCAAAGGCCATGGGATCCCGGGTTTCCCCGTCCCACACTTGGCCATAAAAATAGCCCGAATATTTCGGACCTCTGCTTTTTGTAGAATCAACATAGGTAGTGGCGCTAACTTGTTGACCAATTACCGCAATAGGAGGGAATAGAAAAAATAACAAAACCCAATGTTTTATTATTTCGTAACAACAAGTGAATGGAGTACCCAATTGGGAATTTGCTCTAAATGTAATTTGTTTGCCAGAAATCATAGATTTGATGGAAATTTTTATGGAGCATGTTTACAAAAATAAGTGTAAAGCTTTATCTATTGAAATTCTGCATACTAAGTTTTGCACAGATAAATTTCAGACAATAAAATTACACGGCACACGTTTTAATTGTTTTAACTTCGTTGAGTAAATGTTTGCTATGTTGAAAAAAGATAATCGATGGAAAATCATAATTGCGATTTTTTCGTTGATTTTATTCTCTTCGTTAGAGTTTCAGCAGGGATTTTCAAATTCTGATTCAAACTTCAACTGTCTAGAAATAGTTTCAGATTCAGAAGAAGAAATAACGGATGATAATCACGGATTTGGGTTTGTTTATTTACCGTTTTCGGAGTTGATTGCTGATTTTAGATGGCATGTTTTATTCGATTTTCACCAGTTTCGGCTCCATTTATTTTCGGTTGGGATTTATCGCACATGTGCTAGATATATTCAATTTAGACAGCTTCGAATCTTTAGTTAAGTACAGTCCTACTTATTGTTTTCTACCATAACTACGGTGGAAATACCTGTTAATCTCATTTCACATATTTATTTTGAAGGGTTGCAGCGCCCATAATTGGCTGTATTAGTAATTTTTTATGAAAAATAATAATAATAAAGCTATTCCAGCAGAAGGCTGGAAGGGGCTAAAAGAAAATATAGTAGACGATGCAACATCAGGATTCTTAGTATTCCTAATTGCTCTTCCTTTAAGTTTAGGTATCGCCAAAGCCAGTGATTTCCCGGCAATTATGGGGTTAATGACAGCCATGATAGGGGGTGTTTTGGTTTCTTTTTTAGCAGGTTCCAGATTAACAATCAAAGGGCCCGCAGCAGGATTAATAGTAATAGTAGCCGGTGCAGTGGAAGAATTTGGGAAAGGGGATCCCATCGCAGGTTGGCACACGGCCTTAGGTGCAATTTTAGTGGCTGGAGTACTACAAATGCTGTTTGGTATGATTCGTTTGGGTTCCTTGGTTGATTTTTTTCCATTAAGTACCATTCACGGAATGTTAGCGGCTATCGGTATAATTATAATAAGCAAACAAACGCATATTTTGTTCAATTTAGCGCCCGTAAATGAATTAGGTAAGGCCTTGTCTGAACCATTGGATTTGATTTTGGCCATTCCTCATTCAATCATGAATGCCGATCCTGCAGTGGCAATGATTGGGGTGTTAAGTATGCTTACCGTAGTAATTTGGCCTAAAATTAACATCAATTGGTTACGAAAAATTCCTTCCCCGTTGGTAGTGCTAACCGTTTCCATTGTTCTTGCCAAATTAATGCACCTGGATAAAAAATATTTGGTTCATTTCGACCAAGATTTTATTCATACCATCGCATGGAATGAACGATTTGATGGAATTCAACACTTAGGTGTATTCATTAAATACGTTTTGATGTTTGCTTTGGTTGGAAGTTTGGAGAGTTTGTTAACCGTGAAAGCGATGGATGTTATGGATCCCTATCAGAGAAAAAGCAATGCCAATAAAGACTTAATGGCTGTTGGATTTGGTAATATTCTTTCATCTATTGTGGGTGGTTTGCCTATGATTAGCGAAGTAGCTCGAAGTAGCGCAAATATTCACAATGGAGCTAAAACACGATTTGCAAATTTCTTTCATGGATTGTTTATGTTGATTTTCTTGTTTTTTGATCTTCGATTTAGTGATTTAATACCCAATGCAGCACTTGCCGCGTTACTAATTGGCGTAGGATTGAAATTAGCGAGTCCCAAGGAATTTGGCAGAATGGCGAAGATAGGGTTTGAACAATTACTAGGGTTTACGGTTACCATTATCGTCACTCTATTAACGGATTTATTGATTGGAATTGCCGCAGGTATTACGGTTAAATTAATTGTACAAGGTTTATTGGGTGCACCAATGGCCAGAATGTTTAGCGCTAAAATCATTAAAAATAAAAATCATTGGGATGTGGTTGGGGCTGCGGTCTTTTCAAATTGGTTAGGTATCAGAAAGCAGTTGGAACAATATACGAGGTCTTCTGAATTGAACCTGGATTTTTCGAGATGCAATTTGGTGGATCATACCGTTATGGATAACTTATTGCATTTGCAAATGGAGTTTGACCAAGCCGGCGGTAGATTGAATTTAATAGGGTTAGACTCCATGAAATCCGCCAATAAAAACAAACATATTGCGGGTGCTCTAAACCGTCCTAAACAAGAGCGATTGAATAAAAATGGTGAAGTAAAATACAAACCATGAAAAGAACAGAGTTTGATTGGCAAGATTGCCTAAACAAACTAAAACATTTTCTACCGTCCCAATCGCCATTAAAAGATTTTATTCACCATAATACCCTTCATGGGTTTCAAGAATTTGATTTTTTTACTGGTATTGGTACGGCCCGTAAATGGTTTGGTTATCAAGTACATATGTCTTTAAATGAATATCGGGAAAAGTACCTTTCGGGTAAAATTTCAGACGCTATTTTACGGACAGTTATTCAGAAATATGCACCTACTCCGGATGAGACACACTGGAAAAATGCCATGTTACATGGGAAATTCCCACTAGAAAATAGGCCTTCGGTTGGAAGGTTGAGGGATCAATGGAAATTTCAAAAGGGAATTGATTTTGATGTTTTCATTCAGCCTGTGTTGTTTCAAATTTTGGGTAGTTTTTTAGACCAAGGTATTGCAGCATGGAAATTTCCCTATGCCGATTTATCCTTTTGGGATGCCATTAAAGCGTTGGAGTCAAACAGTGTTATTAGTGTAATTCATTCCCAACAAGCTAGGAAATTGTTATTCCAAAAAGAAACTTCTACAGAAACTTTGTTGTACCGATTATTAGGTTCTCAATCCTTGTTTGAGCAATACGTTTTTGATCAGCAGTTTGCCCATGCCGGTTGGTCTGGGTTGGTAGCGACTATAGAATCAAAACCTGAAACGTTATTACGACCTAGATCGATTACGCTAGACGAGATTATTCGATTCCAAGTACTATTGGAGCTGGATTTAATCTATTTAAAATTAGAAGATAACTGGGAGCCCATGAATAACTGGGTAAATTCGGAAGCCATAGGGAATCCTTTTGTTGCATTTCAGCCAACCGAATTGGATACGGTATTAATGCTATGGCAACGATCTATGGAAATGTCGTATTACCACGAAGTATTGTCTGGATTACAAT
>CANGWH010000027.1 GCA_947457565.1 Flavobacteriales bacterium | reverse complement strand
TAAAGTATATGCACCTGAAATACCACCGCGCATATAAATATTGGTTTCGTAAGCAATTTTATCGTGCATCATCGCGAAAAATGCACCTCCATAGTTATTACCTTTCACCATAATGGGGGCAGAAAATCCTAAACCATTGGTTCGAGGAGCTACGTTTTTGAGGTAATTATCGGATGTTAATCGACCATTACCACTTGCATCTGTACGAATCAAGGATGACTCATCGTCGTAACCTCTCCACTGTTGGTGGGTTATCCCGTTGAGACAAAATTGTCCAGAGGCCCCTGCATATGCTGGATTATAGAGGATTTTGTTGAAAGTGAAATGCGTGAACAAAGGATCGGTTTGCGCAACCACCAATGCTGGCAAGGCTGACAGGGCCGAAATTAGTCCGAGGCTGAGTACTTTTATTTTCATTCTGTGCGGTATATAGAATGCGCGATTTTCAAAAATGGGAGAATTCCTTGGAATTCCCAAACAAAATGTTAAAATAGGCCTATAAATTGTAAACATTTCTATGAATATTTCCCAAGCACATTAACAAAAATATGGGGGGAATTTGTTTCTTCGAACCAAATATGCTGAATTTAACCATTGAAAACCAGACTATTGGATATTGTTTTGGAAGAAATTTTGAGAGCGTATAGTGCTGTAGACAGGAGAATCCGGGTTTCAACCTAAAGGTTAGGCTAAGTGCAATTGGGCAAATCTGCATTTTTGGTGGATAACCTGTCTAAGAAATTGAGCAAAAACACAATTTTCAGGATTACTATTGTAGTACAAATTATACAACAATTATGGCTGAAATATTGGTCATCGATGATGAGACCCCCATTCGTGAGACGCTAAAAGAGATTTTAGAATACGAAAATTACCATGTAACCACTGCCGAAGATGGCAATAAGGGCTTGGCTTTAATACAAAAAAATGATTACGATGCTGTTCTCTGCGATGTTAAAATGCCGGGAATAGATGGGATGGAATTATTGGATCGCGCATTAGCGTTGAAGCCGGATATTCCCTTCATCATGATTTCGGGTCATGGAAATGTGGAGATGGCGATTGAGGCGACGAAAAAAGGGGCCTATGATTTCATTACCAAACCGCCGGATTTAAATCGATTGTTGATTACGTTGCGCAATGCCATAGACCGCAATAATTTGGTAGTTGAAACCAAAGTTTTGAAGCGGAAGGTTGCCAAGACGTTTGATATTATTGGAGAAACGCCGGCCATCAATAAGATTAAGGATACGATCGATAAGGTGGCGCCTACGGAGGCGCGGGTGTTAATTACTGGAGAGAATGGCACGGGGAAGGAATTGGTAGCGCGTTGGATACATGAAAAAAGCAATCGAGTAAACATGCCTTTGGTGGAGGTAAACTGTGCGTCGATTCCCAGCGAATTGATTGAAAGTGAATTGTTTGGTCATGAAAAAGGAAGTTTTACATCGGCGATTAAACAGCGCATAGGAAAATTTGAGCAAGCCCACGGTGGCACGTTGTTTTTGGACGAGATTGGCGACATGAGTATGAATGCGCAGGCCAAAGTTTTGCGCGCCATCCAAGAAGGAAGAATAGCTCGAGTGGGTGGTGATAAGGAAATTAAGGTAGATGTTCGGATAGTGGCGGCAACCAATAAAGATTTGTTGGAAGAAATTGAGAAGGGCAATTTCCGAATGGATTTGTATCACCGATTGAGTGTGATATTGATACATGTACCTACGTTGAACGAAAGGACCGAGGATATCCCTTCTATTGCGGACAAATTCTTGAAAGAGATTTGCGAGGAGAATGGCTTGCCATTGAAGGGATTCACGGAAGACGGGTATAATGCGTTGAAGGAGGTTAATTGGTCGGGGAACATTCGCGAATTGCGTAACGTGGTGGAGCGTTTAGTAATATTGTGCGACCAGAAGATTACGGGGGAAAATGTATACAGTTATTCCAATCCGGCGCAACGCGGATCGGATCCTTTTGGGGTGGTTGATCAGTACAACACGTTGCAGGATTTCCGGGATTGGGCGGAGAAGATTTTCATCGAACGCAAGTTGGTACAGAATGGGTGGAACGTTGCAAAGACGGCGCAAGAGATTGATATTCAACGGAGTCATTTGTACAACAAAATAGAAAAATATAATTTAAAACGGAGGTAGTTGGTTAATGCGGAAGGTAAATCTGCATTGATAGTAAGTAGCCAATCGATACGATAGGACAAAGGAAATGTGAACAACAATACAGAATTGATGGGTGGTAAAATCGGGACGGATGTGGAGTTGGCGGCCGGTTTGCTGCGAAGCGGCAAACCCGTGGGCTTGCCCACAGAAACCGTTTACGGTTTGGCCGCCAACGGATTAGACCCTAACGCAATTTCTCAAATTTTTGAAATTAAAAATAGACCCTTTTTCGATCCGCTTATTCTTCATGTAGCGTCCATACAACAGGCCATGGAATTCACCCATTCCTGGAGCGAAGAAGCAAAGCAATTGGCAGCCGCTTTCTGGCCAGGGCCACTTACTTTAGTTTTACCAAAAAATAATCTTGTACCCGACCTTGTAACTAGTGGAAATCCAACCGTTGCTGTAAGAATACCGAATCATTCTATCGCCTTAGAATTATTACAACAGCTTGATTTCCCCCTGGCAGCACCCAGTGCAAACCCCTTTGGGTATGTAAGTCCAACCACCGCTATGCATGTCTTTGATCAACTTGGAGACAAAGTTCCCTATATACTGGATGGTGGTCCTTGCATGCGCGGATTGGAAAGTACTATTGTAGCCTGTTTGCCTAATCAACAGCCCAAAATACTTCGACTGGGCAGTATATCCGTTCATGAGATTTCAATGGTTATTGGTGAAATTGATGAATCGCTTACTCAAAATAGCAATCCATCTGCACCAGGTCAGTTGGACCAACATTATTCCCCTTACTGCAAATTGGAAGCGTTAGAAAATTTGACATTTGCACAAACTCAGCTTCCAACAACGGCTAAAAAAGCCATATTACTGTTTTCGAAAACAAAAATTCAGAACCAACTTGTTGATATTGATAATTTCACACCTAAGATAGATAAATTCTACTTGTCCGAGAATGGCGATACCAATCAAGCGGCCCAGCAATTATTTTCGATGTTGAGGCAATTTGATGCGCTAAAATACACCCATGTTTGGTTCGAATGGGCCCCTGAAACAGGGCTGGGTAGAGCAATCAATGATCGTTTGAGACGTGCTGCGGCCAAACGATAACTAACTTTACTATAACTCTTCTATATAAGACATGGTATTGTCCAAAGCAATCCACAATTCGGTGGTAAAGGCTTCAATACCAGCACATGGGTGTCCTACATTAAATGTATGGTTAGCGGTGGGTACTGTCATTCGTAAACTATGTACACAGGCCTCATACAGTGGCAGCGACAGCTCCGGTGGCACAACATCATCTTGTTCGCCATGAACAATTAGCAATGGTCTACCTAAGGTACGCGTATTTTCCAACACATCATATTCCTCTTCGTTTGCTAAAATATCCGCCCAAACTCCATAATCTAAGGATAAAACCTGGCCCGTCCTAGCATTAGTTATTGAGATAGACTTTTGATTTTTCCAATGCTCCTTATCAACGTCTTTAAATAACCATTGGTAGGATGGAATTGGATTCCATGCAACGATTTTCTCTACATAATTAGGATATAAATTTGCAAATACAATAACATTGGCACCACCGCGAGAATGGCCCAACCAAGTGACATGTTCTCTATCCAAATTAAATTGTTGGGCATTTTCTTTCAGCCAATCACCAACAGCCTTCATGCTATTCAATTCAGAAGTAACAGTATTTCCAGCAAACAGCTGATTTTGGGTTACAATATCATCATTCCCAACAACTCCATTTCTGGCGTAATTAAAAGCAATAAACGCAAAATTGCCTGCCGAGAAATATTCGTGTAAATACGGAATAAACCCCCAATTTTTAAAGCCTTTAAACCCATGGCAATAGATTATCACCGGAATTGGGGAATCGTCTTCAACGGGAGGTAAAAACAAATCGACGGCCAAAGGACCGTCGATTGATTGAACTTGAAAGGTATTATGGTTGTCTACCATGGTGCCCAGGACCGGAGTCGAACCGGTACGGGTGTTATCCCACAGGTGTTTGAGACCAGCGCGTCTACCAATTCCGCCACCTGGGCAATTTCCTTTCAGAACGGGAGTGCAAAAGTAGCAAAAATGTTAAAACAATGCAAATATTCCTGTCTTTTTATGCTAATTTCATCAAAATATTATGGCATAGAACTTCGTTCCCATTCTACTACTTCCATATTTTTAATCGTTGATGATTCCAACTCCATTCTAATAGCGGTTCTAACTTTATGGAAACCATGCAATCCACAGGCACCCGGATTTATACATAATGTTTGAGGGTATTTTGGGTCTCGTTTTACCATGAGAATATGCGAATGTCCACAGACTAAAATATCTGGTTGGTATTTGCCTAATATTTCTTGCACTCGGGCAGCGTATTTACCTGGTTTTCCAGCAATATGCACCATATACACTTTTAAACCCTCCCTCATTACAAATTGCTCCAATGGGAATTCGTTTTTTACATCTATCCCATCTACATTCCCATGAACGGCTAATACCGGTTTATTTAAATTCCTTAGTTGATTTAGTAGATCTAGATTTAACCAATCTCCTGCATGCCAAATTTCGTCGGCCCATTCGGCATGGTGCAAAATCCCAGCATCCCAATGGGAATGGTTATCACTGATGATAAGTATTTTCACAAAACGAAGATGGTTACAACCTCAAAAATCATCTAAAAAATTAGAAAATTTCGCGGTTTACATCCCATTGTTCTAGATAATCGGCTACTCTTCTAACAAACATACCACCCAATCCACCATCCACTACACGGTGGTCATAACTGTGAGAAAGGTACATCATATGTCGGATTGCAATCACATCTCCATGTTCGGTTTCTAAAACGGCGGGCTTTTTACGTATTGCGCCAACAGCCATAATTGCAACTTGGGGTTGATTAATTACCGGTGTTCCAAATACATTACCAAAGGAACCTACATTGGTTAGCGTATAGGTACCGCCTTGAATTTCATCCGGCGATAATTTGTTGATTCTAGCTCTATTGGCCAAATCATTTACGGCACGCGTTAATCCCAATAGATTCATTGTATCGGCATTTTTAATAACGGGTACTATTAGATTTCCATTTTGTTGAGCCACCGCCATACCTACATTAATATTCTTGCGTTTGATGATTTTATCACCGTCCACACTTACATTAATCATCGGAAAATCTTTAATGGCTTTAACAATAGCCTCCATGAATATGGGTGTAAAGGTGATATTTTCACCTTCTTTTTTCTTGAATTTATCTTTGATAGAATTTCTCCAATTCACCAAGTTTGTAACATCAGCTTCTACAAAACTGGTAACGTGGGGAGAAATGTGCTTACTCATTACCATATGATCGGCGATAAGTTTGCGAACTCTATCCATTTCAACCACTTCGTCACCAGCATTTAAAGAAATAGCGGGTGCCTTAATGGTTACGGCCGATCCTTTACTGCTAGAAGAAACTGTGTTAGGGGTAGCAGTTACTTCGGCAGCTGCTTGCGAAGACGAAGCTTCGGATGCCGATGCAGATAGTGAACCAATGGATGGTGTTACTGAAGTAGTAGTAGGAATCCCTGATGTTCGATTTTCAACATACAACAAAATATCAGCTTTGGTTACTCTGCCCTCTTTTCCAGTTCCAGGTACTTTGTCTAATTCAGCCATTGTTATACCTTCTTGGCGAGCGATATTCATCACCAGCGGGGAATAAAACCGATCGCTAGACACCGTATCATCTGAAATTCCGCTTAATTCGGCCGCTTTTTGTATCGTTGATTCAATGGCTATAGCTGCTTCACTTGCCGTAGGTATCGGTGGTGCAGGTTCTACCGCCTGCTCTATCGTTGGCGCTGCTGCAACCGCAGAGTTGCCTTCGGTATTAATTAAGGCCACCGGCTCTCCCACCTTTACAACTTGACCTTCGCCGTAAAGCTGTTTAACCAAAATCCCTGATTCTGTACTTGGAATTTCACTGTCAACCTTATCGGTAGCAATTTCAACTATCGCTTCGTCTTTCTCTACGTGGTCGCCTTCGTTTTTTAACCAACGAATAACCGTAGCTTCGGCGATACTTTCGCCCATTTTGGGCATGATAATTGGTTTTTCAGCCATAATTAGAAGTTGCAAAAATCGCGATTTTTAATGGTATCGCCAAACACTAAATACGCAGGTAAAAAGTTAATTATTTCTCGGGGATTTCATCGGCCATCCCGCCAATTTCCATGAGTTGTTCGATAAATATTTTTTCAGTTTCGCAACCCGATTTTGAAAAGGAATAATGCAAATTTCGGAGCATTCGTTTAACAATATCTAAATTTGAACAGGGTTTGTAAAATTCCGGTTGTGCTTGTATACCAATAACTTTCAAAAAAGAATCGATGTTGTCTTTGGTAAATAATTGTCCTCGATTATAGGGATTAATGTAAATTATCGGTTCTACAATCGATGCATCAAAAGAAGAGCCATCCAGTGGGCAAGAAGCTGAATTTTCAGGCTGTTGACACAACGCTACAACAAAATGTTGCGGTAGATTAACACCCAATACGGGTAACCCTAAACTTTGGCAAATCAACAGGTAAAGCACCGATAAACTTATTGGATTACCTGTTTTTGTATCCAACACTGAATTGAGAAAAGAATTATCCGGCGCATGATAATCCTCGGCATTACCTTTAAAGCGGTGATGCTCAAATAGAACATGATTAATGATTTGCAACTGATCCATTTTTCGATGAACATTGCCTAATCGATACCAACAATCTAATTTTATTTCGTTGATACGGTTCTTTAGTTCTTGTATTTGTAAACCAGGGTACTTTGTTCTACTAACAATAAACCACCCCAACAATAAATCAGGATGTGGCGAATTCCACCAATCACGAAACTGCGTTAGTATTTCTTGTTGATTGATTCTTTTTAACAGTGCTTCAATCTCATTGGCCAAATGTGGAAATTCATTGGAGAACCAAATATCTTCCATGGCCTTTACTACAGAATCGCCTTCTTGCATTAATCTATCTTCCACCGATGATGCTATGCGTTCATCCGGATCGTCAAGCAAGGAAATCATTGCCTTTAACTCTTGCGTGGAGATCATAAACCTAGTATTAATTCCCCTTAGGAAGACTTACTTTTTCTTGCCTCGAACGAATGCCTTTTTTGGTTTATTCGACGATTCCTCAATCAATTTTTTAACATCCTCCCACAACAAACTCTCCCATGATGTGCCTTTTGGAATTGCCACGTTGTTTTTGCCTTGCTTGATGTAAGGACCGTATCTACCATTTAACACCTGAACACCGGCATCTTCCGTAAACGTTTTCAAAATATCCGCGGCGGCTCCAGAAATTTTAGCTTCTACCAACTTGATCGCTGCTTCCAAGGTAACTTCTTCCGGTGCAGTATTTTTGGGAATGGATACAAATTGTCCGCCATAGGGAATATAAGGGCCGTATCGACCTTTCATGATTTCTATTTTTGCACCGTTGTATTCACCCAAATTTATAGGATACTGTGTACCGCTCATTGCAGCAGTAATTAATGCCATTGCATCAACTTCCGTTAAGGCATGCAAATCAGTACCTTTTTCTACATTGATATATTTATCACCAATTTTCAAATATGGGCCGTAGCGCCCCACATTGGCAATAACAGGTTCGCCTTCGTAGGTTGCCACTGTTTTGGGTAATTCAAACAACTTCAGTGTCTCTTCAACAGAAATAGTTTCTAAGGTCTGCCCTTCGCCTAATTTTGCATAACGCAAATCGGCACCGTCTTCTTTGGTTCCTATTTGTGCAAAAGGACCATAGCTCCCCATTCTTACGGATAACTGTCGGCCCGAAACTGGATCAACACCCAAAATGCGCTCCCCTGTAACTCGTTGAGAATTTACCAAAGCGTTTTCAACAGTGCTGTGGAATGGCTGGTAAAAATCTTCAAGCATCTCCTGCCATCCTTTTCTACCTTGGGCAATTTCGTCAAATTCTTTTTCAACCGCAGCAGTAAAACCGTAATTCAATATATCTTGAAAATTCTCGGTTAAAAAATCGGTAACCAAAGAACCAATATCGGTAGGGAATAATTTATTCTTCTCGAAACCGTATTTCTCGGATTTTACTTTTTCGCTTACCTGCCCGTCCTTTAATGTTACTTCGGCAATGGATCGCTCTTTGCCTTCTCGCGTTTGAACCACTACATAGGTTCTCTTTTGAATGGTAGTAATGGTTGGTGCATAGGTGGAAGGTCTACCGATACCCAATTCTTCTAATTTCTTTACTAAAGAAGCTTCGGTATAGCGCGGTGCAGGTTTTGCAAATCGTTCGGTAGCAACTATTTTCATCACGTTCATTGCTTCACCGATGGAAACTGCCGGCAGCACACCTGACGATTCGGCATCCTCCTCATCATCATCGTCCTTGCTTTCCATGTAAACTTTTAGAAATCCATCAAATTTAATCACTTCACCTTCTGCATAGAATTCGGATTTTTTTGAAGCATCTTGCAAAGAAATAATTGTCTTTTCCAACTCCGCCGTTGCCATTTGAGAAGCGATTGAACGTTTCCAAATCAACTGATATAGTTTTTGTTCTCGCGAATCATCTCCGGCTGATTGAACCATAAAGTTGGTGGGCCGAATTGCTTCATGCGCCTCTTGTGCCGATTCGCTCTTGGTTGAAAAATTCCTTGATTTACTGTATTTCGAACCATATAAATCCGTTACAGCATTTGTTGCGGCACTGATTGCAAAGGCACTCAAATTAACCGAATCCGTACGCATGTAGGTAATATGACCATTTTCATACAATTTCTGCGCTATTCGCATCGTTGTAGTAACATCCATTCCCAATTTACGGGAGGCTTCCTGCTGTAAGGTAGACGTTGTAAACGGTGGCGATGGATTTCTATAGGTGGGTTTAACTTCCAAATCAGACACCGCAAAAGACTCTCCCACCAAGGAATTTAAAAACATCGTTGCGGATTCTTTTTCCTTGTATTTTTTAGAACCCTCAGCTTTCAACAACTTACCAGACGCCGTTTGAAACTCCCCAGAAACTTTATATTCTGAACCTGATTCAAATTCTTGAATTTCGCGCTCGCGTTCCACTACCAGTTTAACCGCAACCGATTGCACTCTACCAGCGGATAATGATGGCTTTACCTTTCTCCATAAAACCGGAGACAACTCAAAACCTACCAATCGATCCAGAACACGCCTCGCTTGTTGAGCATCTACTAAAAACTTATCTATACTTCTTGGATTTGCAATTGCTTTTTGGATTGCCGTCTTGGTAATTTCGTTAAAAACAATCCGTTTAGTATTGGTTTCTTTTAATTCTAAAACCTCAAATAAATGCCAACTAATGGCCTCTCCTTCTCGGTCTTCGTCCGAAGCCAACCAAACGGTCTCCGCCTCCTTTGCCATTTTCTTAAGCTCGTTAACTAATTTCTTCTTCTCCGCCGGCACCTCGTACTTAGGTTTAAATCCATTTTGCGTATCAATCGCCGAATCCCCCGATGATAAATCTCGGATATGACCCATGGATGATTTTACTACAAACCCCTCGCCTAAATACTTTTCAATGGTTTTGGCTTTCGCCGGTGACTCTACAATTACTAAATTCTTTAACGACATATTTTACTGACTGATAACAAAAGGTTTATTAAAAAGATTTCCGTTGATTGCAATTCGAGCGAAATATACTCCTGCGGGTAGTTGGGTATAAGGCGCTAATTTCACGGAATTCTCTCCCGCTAACAACTGCTCCTTGGGCAAAGCCGATACCAACTTGCCTTGCGCATCGTAAATTGCTATCTCCGCCAATGCATTTGCAGGTGCAGTTATTGTTAATTCCGTATATTCATTTACTGGATTTGGTTGAATCAACACATCGGTATTAAAGGCATTGAAATTAGCAACCGAAGCATTGAAGTTACTAATATTAATATTATCAATATACACTGGATTTCCGCCCGCACTAACTACATCAATTCTAAAAATTACGTTTTTGGAAGAATTTAAACCTAAAGAAGATAACGACGTCAACCCTGCCACTCTCCACTGGGTTGAATTGCTGGGTTTAAAGTTGCTTGTGTAGGTTTGACCCGAATAGGCCAATCCAGTACCAGAACGTTCCCAAACTTGTTTAAATGTCCCTCCACAATCTGTAGATGCAAATACACGTAATATTTCCGTTACATCGGCATTGGGCTGCGCATAGGAAACCATAAACGTGAAACGCAATCCTGTGCCTGCCGTAGCATCAACACCGGGAAGTGTTATACTATAAACGCTGCCAGCCCCAGAATTCGTAACAATGGGTGCTCGCATGCAGGTGGAACCTGCGAAAGCCGATTGAGAATACAACGAAAACCTCGATGTACTAGGCGAAGAATGGGTAAACTTATTATTACCCGAAAAGGTTGTAGGATCGCCTTGTTCGAAAGTTTCAAAGACGTTGGGTGATAATTTAGCTTGCGTTGGTAACACGGTGATGTATGCATCTTTATTTATTGTGTTACTACCGCGCGAATTCTGCACAGTTAATGAAACTTTATAAGTACCAGGGGTTTGGTAAATAATCGATGGATTTTGTATAGATGCACTGGTTTGCGATGCTCCCTGAAAGGTCCAAGACCATGCAGTTGGATCACTTTTACAACTTATATCGTAAAATTTAATGGATTGACCGGCACAAATGGTTGTTGAACTCGCAACAAAATCAGCTACAGGAGCCACAGACTGAGGCGAAACCCCTGTGGCCAGTAAGTTGGCCGATGAAACATTGCTGCTACGCGGATTTTGTTTTATAAAATTATGCATTCGGGTCTTTTGCTTCAATGTAAATAAACACTGACAAGATCCATTGGAATAATCCATATAATTCTCCCACATATCAATTTTATCGTTTGATTCGTTACACGAGTTTCCGTTTGCCGGACAATTGGCATTGGTAAACGTAGATTCTACTGGAGGCGTATCGTCCACCAAATCCTGATTCGCACAACCACCCTGGAACGTATGAAATAATCCCAACCAATGGCCAACTTCGTGGGTAAGTGTTCTTCCGCTATCCGATGCCACGGCAGTACCAATGGTTCCAACTCTATCGTGGCGAATTACTATACCGTCCCCGTTTGGATTTAAATTAAATGGAAATACCGCATACCCAAGAATTACACCCGCCGAAGAAGGTTCAATTATATTGGTTACAACCCAAATGTTCAGATATTTTTTATAATCCCAATAAATCAACTTTTTTGCCTGTTCATTATCCATATCGTGCACATTGTGAACCGGTGAATACACCCGATTAATGCCGTCAAAACACTTACCCGAAGGATCAATTGTTGCTAACTCAAACTTAATTTGGCAATCCGCCTCTAACCCTTTAAATACAGATCGTAACTTCGATAAATTTGGATTTAATAAATTGAAATCTTGATTTAATACGCGCATTTGATCCAATATCTGTTCCCGTGAAATATTTTCCTCTCCATTGGTATGGATTACATGAAACACAACGGGAATAGTGTATATAGCTGCGCGATTTTCTACCTCCGGCATGGTAGCTATATTCTTTTCAATGGATTCCTCCAACGCAATGTTTTCAGGATACAACTGAAGAAGTCTCTGTCGATGTATATCCGTTCCACAAGGTTCAGTTTGAGCCGATAAAAAGGATACCAAAAACATGGATGTTGAAAGCGAAATAGCCGAAAATAACTTCATGATGATTTTGCAAATTAATGGTAAAGTTTTGAGGATTGAGTTAACGATGTTGAAGTTCTCTAATGAAAAGCATCGGGAATATGCAGCAGTTGTTTCCCCCAAGGCGAGAAACGCACACCCACAACATCTTGTCTTACAGGAAGTTGTACTCTATTCTCTGCTAAATATTTCCTAGAGGCCTTTTGCACCGAAGTTTGTTTCAACAACAAAATAGACGATTCCGGGAACGACTTCGTTGCACTAAATTGACTTCGAACCTCCACGAAAACCATTATTTTACCGTTGCTACAAATCAAATCAATTTCGTAATTACCACTGCGCCAATTCTTTTGAAGCACGGAAAACCCTTGTCGTTTCATCCATAATTCGGCACACATCTCTCCCATCATCCCTTTTGTTTGCCGTACTGTTTTACGCATATTATAATTTTTCACAGGACAAAAATCTCATCCCCCATTTTTTTATCCAACCCGCATTCTTGATTTTGGTAAATTTGTCCAATGATAAATTGTGAGTTGCAAGATTTACAAAAACGAGATTATGCGAGCACTTGGGACTTGCAGAAACAATATTTTAGCGCAAAAATTGAAAACAAACAAATCGGAAAACCTACAGAGCCCTTCCAACTAATCTTTGTAGAACACCCACATGTTTACACCTACGGTAAGAGTGCAGAAGAAAACAACATGTTAGCCACTCCAGAATATTTAAAAGCTATGGGTGCCGAGGTGTATCACATCGAACGCGGAGGAGATATTACCTATCACGGTCCTGGTCAATTGGTGGCCTATCCTATTTTCGATTTAGAGGTTTTGGGGATGGGTATTAAAGCTTATGTTGCTGCTATCGAGCGTTGTATCATAGCAACGTTGGCGGAATTTGATATTGAAGCCGGTGTTATCCGCGATAGAATTGGGGTTTGGATTGATATCGACAAACCCACCGAACGAAAAATTGCCGCCATAGGCATTCGGTGCAGCAGATATGTATCCATGCACGGATTGGCGTTAAATGTGAATACAGATTTAACCATGTTCCGCCACATTGTCCCGTGTGGCATTCCAGACAAGGATGTTACCAGCATGGAACGAGAGTTGGGACGACAAATTGACATAAATTTGATAAAAAATATACTTGGTAAACATTTTGCCAATACATTTGGAGTAAATTTTATTTAAGACTATGAATAGCAAACAAATCCGTTGGGCGATTATCGCCGGAGTTATTATCATTTTGTTGCTTTGGGTAAGATCCAACTACAATGGTTTGGTGGATGCCGATATCAATGTAGAGAAGCAATGGGGAACTGTTACCACTCGTTACCAGGAACGCGCCGATAAAATTGGGCAGTTGGTAGATGTGGTTAAAGGAAGTGCCAATTTTGAAAAATCCACCTTAACCGAAATAACCGAAGCACGCGCTTCTGTGGGGAAGATGGAATTAAAAGCAGACGAAATCACGCCAGAGAATTTAGAGAAATTTGAAGCCGCTCAAAGTAAATTGAAAGGTACATTTGATCGTTTGATGGTTGTGGTTGAAAAATATCCTGACTTAAAATCAACTCAAAACTTCAGTGCCTTACAATTCGAAGTTGCCGGAATGGAAAATAGAATTGCTACGGCCAGAACCGATTATAACGCTTCGGTTGCTGATTTTAATAGCAGAGTTAGACGTTTCCCATCCAACATCTTCGCGGGCATGTTTGGTTTCGAGAAAAAAGAAATGTTTAAAAATCAAGCGGGTACTGAAAATAGACCTACGATTGATTTCTCCGATAAACCTGCTACAGACGCTAAATAATTGTTGTTGGGTAACTCTGATAACTACCAATAAATACTAATTCGTTAACTCTCCAAATCGTGAATGCTCAAAGTAGCGTAAGCCAATGGCTACGCAAATTTTTCAACGTTGAATCCAAGGTTGTTCACTTGGATGTAACCCAAATCAGCGATAGCATCGGTGAAATAGAAAAGTTTACCCGAGCCGAATTACGGGTTCATGCTACCACAGCCAAAGAAGCCACCGATCCCATTGCTTCAGCGGTAAAGAAATTTCACGATTTGGGGATGCATAACACCCAAGAGCACAATGGTATTTTATTATGGATAAATACCTATCGCAAAGAATTTGCTATTGTAGGGGACGAAGGAATTAACAGTAAAGTAGAGCCGGATTTTTGGGAAAAAGTAAAATCCGAAATGGCCGATTTATTTCGAGAAGGCAATCCTACCCTAGCCATTTTACACGGATTAGAACGGGCCGGCAATAGACTTAAAATAGAATACCCTGCAACCGGTGCTAATAATCCCAATGAACTTGATAACTCGGTAAGTACTGATTAAATAAAACAATATGTACAGCGCTTTACATCCATTAAAATTGCAATTTTCTAGATTTTTCAACCTCCGAATTTTCGTTTTCTTCATTGGTTTATTTTCAATTATTGGACTACAGGCAGAACAGACGCTTCCAAAAGTTCAAGGGTTAGTAAATGATTACGCAAACGTATTAAATGCTGACCAATATGCCCAATTAACCAAAAAACTCAGGGCCTTAGAAGATACCACAGGAATTCAAATTGCCGTTGTTTTTGAACGTTCCCATGAAGGGTATGGTGCTTTTGACAGAGCCATGTTCTTGGCCAGGGGATGGGACGTAGGAGACAAAAATGATCGCAGCGGAATATTAATGTACATCGCTGTGGATGATCGAGACTATTATACCGTTACTTCAGACAGAACCCAAGGTAAATTACCTGACGGTTTCGTAGGTATTGTTGCACAAGATTATTTCAAACCCAATTTCCGTAAGAATGATTACTACACTGGCGTAGACCAAGCCACGGATGCCTTTATTCAGGCTATGAATGGCGAATTCAAACGATCTAACCGCAATGGTTATACCTACACCTATACCTCAGAACATACTGGGTGGGTGGCCCTATTCTTGGGGTTATTTATACCTTTTCTTTTCTTCTTCATCGTTTGGAAATTTTTTAAAGCCATTAGACGTGGCGTTACCGTTGGAGGCGGAAATAGTGGATGTTTAAATGCTATACTCTTAAATGCGGCACTCAATAGCGGTAGATCTAGCAGCTGGGGATCTAGTAGTTCTTCCGATTGGGGTTCTTCTAGTAGCAGTTCCGATTGGGGAGGCTTTGGCGGAGGCGGTAGCGGATTCAATGGGGGTGGTGCCGGCGGTAGCTGGTAACTTTGTGAATTTCGCGATTTCGTTGTTATATTAAATTCAGTAAATAGGCTGAATATAAAATGCCCAAGGGTCTTTCAACCCATTGTTCAATCCACATGCATTTCCAAAATTCTTATTGTGGTAGAGAAAACCTACACACAGTTTAACACTTTATGCTTCCATTTTCCGCAGGTAATCCAATCATTATCATGCTACGATTGTTACTAAATTGCAGAAATATTTGAGTATTTTTGCGGATTCCATGAAAACGCACTCCATTCAACCTTCCGATATTCACCTTCCCAACCCCGATGAGCCTAGCATCGAGGTGATTGGAGCGCGAGAACACAACTTAAAATCCCTGGATTTAGTTATTCCCAGAAACAAATTGGTGGTATTTACCGGATTATCGGGTTCAGGAAAATCCAGCTTAGCCTTCGATACCCTTTTTGCCGAAGGTCAACGCCGATATTTAGAGAGTTTTAGCGCCTATGCCCGACAGTTTATCGGCGATATGCGTAGGCCCGATGTTGACAAGGTAAAAGGTCTGTCGCCCGTAATTTCTATCGAACAAAAAACGGTTTCGAAAAATCCACGCAGTACCGTGGGTACTGTTACCGAAATTTATGATTTCCTGCGATTACTGTATGCCCGTTCGGCCGATGCATATTCATGGATTAGTGGCGAGAAAATGGTGAAACTCACCGAAGCACAAATCATAGACACCACCATACAGAAGTTTGATAATCAAAAAGTTGTATTGCTAGCTCCTTTGGTAAAAGCCCGAAAAGGTCATTATAGAGAGCTATTTGAGCAAACAAAAAAGAAGGGATATAATAAGGTCCGAATCGACGGAGAAATCACGGAGATCACCACAGGATTACAGGTGGATAGATATAAAATTCACGACATTGAAGTAGTTATTGATCGTATTGAGGTGAAGGAATCCGCGATGACACGTATTACTGAATCCATAAAAACGGCTCTAAAGATGGGACAAGGGAGCTTTTTAATTGAAGATGCTAACGGGCAAATCCATCCGTTTAGTAAGTTTTTGATGGATCCCGTGAGCGGAATAAGCTACGATGAACCTCAACCCAACATGTTTTCATTCAACTCCCCCTACGGTGCCTGTCAGCAATGCGAAGGACTGGGGGAAACGGCCGAAGTAAATATTGATTTCATTATTCCAGATAAAACGAAATCCATCAACCGAGGCGGTATCGTACCCATCGGAGAACTTCGAGAAAATTGGACATTTTCGCAACTTAGAGCCGTTGCCAAAGAACTTGGATTTAGCTTAGCCGATCCCGTTTCGCAACTAACTCCCAAGCAATTGCAAGCGGTATTGTACGGAATGGATGAATCGTTGGTAATATCCCATGTTAATCATCAGGGCCAAAAAAAGAATTACGAAAGCACCTACAAAGGCGTTGTACATTATATTCAGGAGAATTATTTCGAATCCGAGGACGATAAATTACGTCAATGGGCCGAAGAATTTATGCATCAGCAAACCTGCACTCAATGCCAAGGGGCCCGGTTAAAAAAAGAATCTTTGCATTTTAGGATTGCCGATAAAAACATTGCGGAATTAGGCCGAATGAATATTGGCGATTTGCGCGATTGGATGCAATCAGTAACAGAAGATCTTAGCGATCGGCAAAAGCTTATAGGTGCAGAATTAATGAAAGAAATTGGCTCACGGTTGGATTTCTTATGCGGGGTTGGATTGAGTTACCTCAGTTTAAATTCTCCGGCACGTACATTGAGCGGCGGTGAAGCACAGAGGATTCGCTTAGCTACCCAAATTGGCAGCAAATTGATGAATGTGTTGTACATCTTGGATGAACCAAGCATCGGTTTGCACCAGCGCGATAATGAACGACTAATAAATAGCTTAAAAGAACTCCGCGATATCGGTAATTCCGTATTAGTGGTAGAACATGATAAAGACATGATGAATGCCAGCGATTGGTTAGTGGAAATTGGTCCTTTTGCCGGATTACACGGCGGACAAATTACCGCTTCCGGCACGGTGGAACAATTCAAAGCCTCCAATGCTATCACTGGAAAATACCTCCGAAACGAAGAATCCATTGCAATTCCTAAAAAACGCAGGAAACCCGGAAAAGAAAAAATCATACTCCGCAATGCTACTGGACACAATTTAAAAGGCACCACCGTAGAAATTCCTTTGGGCGTGCTAATCAGTGTTACCGGAGTGAGCGGCAGTGGCAAATCCAGCCTCATTAACGAAACGCTATTCCCGGCAGTACACAATAAAATTTACGGATCCAATTACCGACCCCTACCCCATGACAGTATAGCCGGGCTGGAATATATCGATAAGGTTATTAGAATCGACCAAAGTCCCATTGGCAGAACGCCTAGAAGTAATCCCGCCACTTATGTTGGCGTATTTTCTGAAATAAGAAACTTATTCTGTCAACTGCCCGAAGCTAAAATTCGAGGGTATAAACCGGGAAGATTCAGCTTCAATGTAAAAGGAGGAAGATGCGAAGCCTGCGGCGGCGGCGGTAGGAAAGTAATTGAAATGAACTTCCTCCCAGATGTGGAGGTTCTTTGCGACGAATGCCAAGGAAAACGCTACAATCGCGAAACCTTAGAAGTTCGATACAAGGGCAAAAGCATTAATGACGTTCTAGAAATGTCCATTGAACAAGCGGTTGAATTTTTTGATCCCATTCCACTAATTCAGCGAAAAATAAAAACCATGTTGGATGTAGGATTGGGCTATATCACCTTAGGTCAAAGCAGTACCACACTGAGCGGAGGTGAGGCACAGCGGGTAAAATTAGCTACCGAATTGAGCAAGCGAGATACGGGAAAAACCTTATACATTTTGGATGAGCCCACCACAGGGTTGCATTTTAACGATATAAAACAATTACTATCGGTATTACAAATCTTGGTGGATAAAGGGAATACCGTTTTGGTGATTGAACACAACATGGATGTGATTAAAGTTTCGGACTGGGTTATTGATTTAGGCCCGGAAGGAGGCAATGGCGGTGGTGAATTGCTCTGTGCAGGAACACCTGAAATTGTTGCTAAAGATTCCCGCAGTCATACCGGCAGATTTTTACTACCCGAATTGGGTTCTTAACAATCTATTCGCTTACCATTAATATACCACTTTTCCATAATAAATTTGTAGTTACTATGTCATCGGCGCTTAATTCGATTTCCCCCATTGACGGCAGGTACCAATCGGCCACACAATCCCTACAAGGCTATTTCTCGGAAGCTGCCTTAATTCGATATCGGGTAAAAATGGAAATCGCCTATTTAATGGATTTAAGCAAGGTAATTCCCAATGTTGACTTCTCTGCACTTCATCAGCACCAGGAAACGTTGGAAAATTGGGCAGACAACTTGGATACTGAATCACTGGAACGGGTGAAAACCATAGAAAAAACAACCAACCACGATGTAAAAGCAGTAGAGTATTTGATCAAGGAGAAACTGGATTCGTTGGGCTTAGAAATTTATAAAGAATGGGTGCATTTTGGATTAACCTCTCAGGATGTAAACAATACCTCCATCCCTTGGTCGATGAAAGACGCCAACGTGGATGTCTTACAACCCGCTTTAACCGGATTGATTGATCAATTGTACCAACAAGCGAAAGAATGGGAAAACCAGCCAATGTTAGCTAAAACCCACGGTCAACCCGCGTCTCCTACGATGTTAGGAAAAGAATGGATGGTTTTTGTGCGGCGGTTGCAAGGACAATTGCAAGGATTAACCCAAATACCTTATTCGGCGAAATTTGGTGGAGCAACGGGAAACTACAACGCGCACAACGTGGCCTACCCTAGCACCAATTGGTTGGAATTTGGCGATAATTTCGTTAACAACACATTGGGATTGCATCGAATTTCATTCACTACCCAAATTGAACCTTACGATCATTTAGCTGCTCACTTAGACAATTGGAAACGCATCAATACCATTTTATTGGATTTCTGTAAAGACGTTTGGACCTATGTGAGCATGGAATATTTCAAACAGAAAATTAAAGAAGGGGAAGTTGGTTCATCGGCCATGCCTCATAAAGTGAATCCCATCGACTTTGAAAACGCCGAAGGAAATTTGGGTATTGCCAACGCTTTGTTTGAGCACTTAAGCAGCAAATTGCCCGTATCTAGATTACAACGCGACCTAACGGATTCTACCGTACTCAGAAATTTAGGGGTACCCTTTGGTCATACGTTAATTGCTATCAAATCCATTCAACGCGGACTAAATAAATTATTGTTAAACGAGGGGGCTTTAAAAGCCGATTTGGAAAACAACTGGGCCGTTGTTGCGGAAGCGATCCAAACTATTTTGCGAAGAGAAGGCTATCCCAATGCCTATGAAGCGTTAAAAGGATTAACGAGGACCAACAGCAAAATTACCCAAGAAACCATTCAAGAATTTATTGCTGAATTGGAAGTTTCTGAAGCGATTAAATCGGAGATGCTACAAATTACTCCGTACACCTATACCGGAATTTCACCCAAGTACTAATTAACCAACTAATCGTTAAGAGCCTCCCCTTACAACCACCATGAATTCGTCCCCACAATATCCTAAGCAATCGGTGATTTCCCGATTGAAACACGTTGGGAAAGAAATGGTTGGATTTTGGAAGCAGTCCCCAAGGTTTCAAAAATATACCAAGAGAATTGGTATAGGTATGTCCGTATTTTTTGTGCTAATTTTGGTGATTTGGTTTGTATTTCGTGGACCCATTGTTCGATGGGCATGGAATAAGGCTACTCAGAAATTAGCCAATAAAAATTACACATTATCAGCCGAAGAGGTAGGTTTTTCCGGTTTATTCACCGTTGAAATCAAAAAACTCTCCTTGGATGCACCCAAACCCACAGAAGCTGAATTCACCGATAGTTTAGGCTACTTTAATGACACCCTGTTTAACCAAGTTTCTAAGGAACGATTATTTGCCTGCAGCAACTTAAAAATTGGCATTAACCTGCTGAAATTTTGGAATATCGGATTGGCCTCATTCGCAACCGATAATTTAAATATTCGCTTAATTAACCTCAAGAATTATAGCAATTATTCAGGATTAAGTGGATCGGAAAACAACAAAGAGAACAAAAAATCCGACAAAAAAGATCCCGTAGTGGCCCTTTTTCAATCGTTGGAAAAATGGGTAGGCAAATCACCCAACCGGGTATCCATGAATAACAGCGAATTTAGTCTTTGGGATACTACCGGTAAATCCAGTGTTGGAATTCCTAAAGTTGAGTTCAATGGGGATGATATCCAAATTCAAGTAAAGGCTACCAAAACAGCCAAAGTCAAAAAATCGCATTTACTGCCAGGTCGTACTTCCGGTAAAGGCAAAGAAGATACTACCATCAACAAGGAATTAGCGTTTCAGATTGTTGGCGAGTTAGACAAAGATGATTTAACGGGTGAAATTGAAATATTGCCTCTTTCAAACGATAGGAAAATCGTAAGCATTCCATTAGTTTTAAATGGTTTAGGATTTAAAAAAGGTTCTTTTGAAGTTAAAAAACTTCAAGAAAGCGACGGCGAGGTAGTTGCATCTCTTACCGGTGGATTTGAAGGTTTGCAGGTAAATGATGGCCGAATCTCGGATACCTTGGTGGTTATCGACACGGCATCCGGTCATTTCGATATCGCCTTACAAAGCAATCGTTTTGAGTTGGATAGCAGCAGTTATTTCCAACTGAATCAAATTAAAGCCAATGTCTTTGCCCAGTGGGTTAATGGGAAACATCCTCTGTATGCGTTGGGAATTTACATGCCAGAATTACGGGCATCTTCTTTCTTCAGCAGTTTACCTGCGGGTTTATTCAGAAATATTGGTATACCCAAAGCCACAGGCAGTTTAGCCTATCGCTTAAAATTGGAATTGAACGATGAACATCCCGAGGATGTGGTTTTGGAAAGCGGCATGTGGTCGTCTAAAGATTTCAAAATCGTAGCATGGGGCGATTTGGATCCTGGAAAAATAAACGGTCCGTTTGAATATGCCTTTTACGAAAACGGCAAGGAAATTACTCGATTTAAGGTGGGTGAAGGTAACTCGAGGTTTGTACCCTTCGAATCCATATCACCCAAATTGGTTACTGCCGTTTTAAAAGCAGAAGATCCCGATTTTTACCATCACCAAGGATTCTATATCGACGCATTTCGATATAGTATCGCAAAGAATTATAAGCTCAAGCGATTCGCTCAAGGAGGAAGCACCATTTCTATGCAATTGGTAAAAAACGTTTTTCTGGGCAGACGAAAAACCATCGCTCGAAAGGTGGAAGAAATCCTTTTTACCTGGTTGATTGAAAAGCAAAACGCGGTTAGTAAACGCAGAATGTTGGAAGTGTATCTCAACATCATCGAATGGGGACCCGGTATCTTTGGAGCTTCAGAAGCATCTCAATTTTACTTTGGAAAACATCCATCCGAGTTAAACTGGGGTGAAAGTGCGTTTTTGGCTGGGATTATACCGCGACCCAAAAAAGTTACGTGGATGCTGGATTCGGTTGGCTGTGTTCGCAGCAACTGGGGAAAGTACAAATCCTTGGGGAAACGGATTATGGCTAGAGATTCCGGAAGTATTGATACCATGGAATTTAAGGTTTGTATACTTCCATCGGCATTTCAAAAGTTAAAAGGCAATCGCCGAGTAAAAGACACGGTTATTACCGCCGAGTTACCGGAAACCATCCTACCCTTTGTTCCTAAAGGATTTCGACGTTCCAGCGATTTGGACGATTTCGATTAATAAAACGGGGTAAATCGAAGGTGAGTAAAACACCAATAAGCGACATTTTGACACCAAAAATCCAATTTAACACCTACAAAATAAGACAAAATGTCTTAAAAATGTAATATTATGGATTACACCCAGGGTTAACCTTCTTTTAATCGGCCAAAATCAATCGAAGATATTCTAAATTTGGAAGTGGCTTATTATTTGCCAATTCCATACCATGAACATTCAACAATTTACCATTAAAGCACAAGAAACGCTATCCAAAGCGCAGAGCATGGCTTTGAGTTTGGGCCAGCAGGGGATTGAGCCTTTGCATCTTTTGCAGGCAATTGTAAAAGAGGATGGTGAAACCCTACAATATATCGCCGGGAAAACCGGCAGCAATGCATCCCGAATAGAGCAAACGGTGAACGCAGCAGTGGCCGCATTACCTAAAGTAAGTGGTGGTGGAGAGCCTTATTTCACATCGGCCAGTAACCAAATATTGGTGAATGCCGAGAAGGCCATGCACGAATTAAAGGATGAATTTATCACCAACGAACATATTTTGGTGGGTTTATTGGAAGGCAAAGACAGTTCCGCTGCCATTTTAAAAGATGCCGGTTTAAAACGATCCGATGTATTAAAGGCCATTGAATCCTTGCGAGGCGGCAAGAAAGTAGAATCACAAACGGCGGAAAATCAATTCAATGCACTTAAAAAATACGCATTAAACCTCAATCAACTTGCTCGAGAAGGCAAATTAGATCCGGTAATTGGCAGGGACGAAGAAATACGTAGAGTACTGCAAATCCTTTCCAGACGAACCAAAAACAACCCAGTACTCATCGGCGAACCCGGAGTGGGTAAAACCGCCATTGCCGAGGGATTGGCCCATCGAATTATTCGTGGCGACGTACCTGAGAACCTCAAAACCAAAATCATTTATAGCCTAGACATGGGCGCTTTGATTGCTGGAGCGAAGTACAAAGGGGAATTTGAAGAGCGATTAAAGGCCGTGGTGAAAGAT
>CANGWH010000026.1 GCA_947457565.1 Flavobacteriales bacterium | reverse complement strand
TTTGGGATGCTTTATTCTGGCGATTTATGCATAAGCAACGGGCTTTTTTCTCGAGTAATCCACGATTGGGCATGTTATTGAGGACTTGGGATGGGATGGCGGAGGAGAAGCGCAATAGTCATTTGCAGATGGCTGAAAACTACTTACAATCCTTGCATAAGTAATTCAAGTATATATTTTATTGATAATTTCATCAACAATTCCTTAATAGTTTCATGAAGATTCCATCGATACAATTTCCCACTGATTTTGCCTCTATTTGGCAACGAATAGAGTCCGTGGACCCCTATAAATATGCAAAAACTCGCAATTTTGTTTGGGGGTCGGTTTCGTATTTATCGCCCTATATATCACGTGGGGTTATTTCGGTTGAAGATGTAAGAAAAGTAGTGTTATCCAAGGTAGATTCTCCTTGGGAGATCGAAAAGTTTCTGCAAGAATTGGCTTGGAGGGAGTATTGGCAACGCATTTGGTTGGACAAGGGAGATGCCATTTTTACTTCATTGCGTAATGAGCAGGAGCGCATAAGGAAAGATATTTCAGGGTCGGTTATACCATCGGCCGTGAATCAATTAGAAACCGGTATTTCGGCCTTGGATATCGGAATAAACCATTTACAAAATGAGGGGTATATGCATAATCATTTACGTATGTATTTGGCTAGCTTATGGACCAATGTAGGTGGATATGATTGGAAGGATGGAGCGAAGTGGATGCATTATCATTTATTGGATGGGGATTTAGCCAGTAATTGGTTGAGTTGGCAATGGGTTTGCGGAACTAATTCGAGTAAATTGTATTACTGTAACCAAGAAAATATCAATAAGTACTGTGGAACAAAAGATGAGGGGACGATATTGGATTCGAGTTATGAGGAGTTATCGATGAGTCCTTTGAAAACGCCAAATTTGATGAAAGATTTTGATTTGCTTGAATTTCCTGAAACTCCCAATTTTCGGGGTGTAGAGGTTATTAGAAATAGGGAGGAGTTAACGGATTTAGGCAGTGAAAATATACTTTTATATCATTGGTATCATTTGGATCCACGTTGGATGGCAGAGGAAGTTGGCACACGTATATTTTTGATTGAGCCGAGTTATTTTAAGAAGTTTCCTGTGAGCGATGTAGTGTGGAATTTTGTGCTGGCGTTAGCGCAAGAGATTCCAAATATTAGGATAGTTTATTGTGACTTTCAGGAATTTAAATCATGTTTTCCAGCATCGATTTTTATCACGCGTGAACACCCCATAGTTAGCCATTGGGAAGCTCAGCGTAGCCCTAGACCGTGGATGAGTTTGCAAGCTACAGCTGCGGGTTCTTTCTTTAATTTTTGGAAAAAAGCATCCAGAGAAATTATGGTAAAAGAATAATCGTGCTATGTATTTTAATCTAGCAGCGGAATTTTTAATGACGCAGTGGTGGTAAATAGCGGCTGTATTTATTGCTGATTTAGAAAGAAATGGAAGGAATCTCCGCGAAGTCCGTAACGTAATGTTTCTAGGGGTAATAATTCGTTAGGTGCAATATTTCCGAGATTTACATTGGTTCCATAGAGTTGAATAAACCAAACTTGTTGTTCTTTTTTTGGTGCTTCCCAAATTACATTTTCTTGAGGGATTTTGCGGATGATTTCGGCAACTAAACCGGATCTTACTTCGCCTGTACCTCTAAAAATACCTACGGTACCTGATTCTCTTGCTTCGGCAATTACTTTACTTGCTCCTGCTGCTAATTCAGTTTCCATTTGTTCAATCCATTCGTAGGGTGGTATGATTTTTTCGGCATCTTTAGACCCTACCTCACTGAGTACGGTGAAGTTTTTGGATAATGAATTGATGTATTCGCACTTTTCGTCGTGGTTCATATCTAGGGAACCGTCGCTTACTTCGGCATGCGTTAATTGTAACTTGTCTAATAGTTTCCGATAGTCGTCAAATTGATTTCTAGCGATATAAGCTTCGAACAAAGTACCTCCGAGGTACACGGGAATATTTGCCGAATGGTATAGGTTGATTTTTTCTTGAAGGTTAGGAGTAAAGAAACTAGTACCAAAACCTAATTTTATTAAATCTACGTAACTGGAGCCAATTTCTAAAAAGTTTTCGGCTTCTTTGAGGCTTAAACCTTTGTCCATTACCATGTTAATTCCATTGGTACGTGGTTTTTCGTTTCTATCGGGTAAGTTTTTTAAATTGAATAATTCGCTGTTCATAGTCCTAGTCTAGGGGTAGTATATTTAGAAATGCAAGTTAAAATGGCTCTAGCTTTTTTAAGTTCGGGTGCAAAGGTAAACAATTGTACGTGTTCGTTAGGGTTTAATTCCAAGGCTCTTTCTAGTACTAAAAGAGCTGCATTGGTTTGGCCATTGAGATGGCATAGAGCGGCAAATCGGTATAACAAACCTGGGTGCTGTGGATTGTTTGTTAAGGCTTGTTCAATAACATCTAGTGATTTTTCTGATTCGCCATTTTCATGAAGAGCGGTGATATAATCAAGCCATAATTCGGGGTTATTGGGATGTTCTAGTGTAAGGGTTTGGTATAGTGGCTCCCATTTATCAGTCATATTTGCGCCAAAATAAGCGGAGGCCAATACCATGCCGTAATCGGGTTCAAAGCGGTCTATATCGTATGCTTTTTCAAGGTAGGGTATTGCTGAGGTATAATTCTCTTCATAGTGCCAAGTTAGTCCCATGGAGTACCAAGCTTCTGCATCGTGGGGGTGTTTTTTTAGGATTTCTTTGTATAGCGCTCGGCAGGTTTTATTATCCCCTGTTTCGTAGTAACTCCATGCAAGTAGACCTTGGATTTCTTCCAGCGATGTTTTATGAAATTTTTCTTCTAAGGAGTGGTAAGTTTTGATAAGGTCTTCGTATTGGCCTAGTTCGTATTGGCACTCTAAATAGGCAATCCAAGCATCGGCAAAGTTTTCATTAATGGTAACGGAATAGTCTAATGCTTTTAGTCCTTTTTCGTGGTTGTCTTGAGACATGAAAGCTGATCCTAGGACAAACCAAGCTTCAGCGGAGTAAGGGTCTTGGTCTATGATTTTTTCGATCATAGGAATTAACGCAGCAATAAGTCCATTTTCTTCAGCTTTTTCGATGTATTTTTCCATAATGGCACTCACTTCGGAACCTGCATCAAGGGCTTTTTCAAGTATTGGCATTGCCAATTCGAACTGCTCATGGTAGAGGGCAATTTCTAAAAACTCTTCTAGTAATGCCTCTTCTTCGCCTAAATTTTGCAATATGGCTTCCAAGTTTTCAAAAGCTTTTGGCTTATTTCCTTGGAGGCTGTATATGAGCGATTGCATGAAGCCAAGAGCTGGGTCGAAAGGATTGAATTTTAATGCCTTATCTATATACGATTTTGCCCGATTTAATTTTTGATCACGTATAAGCCATTCGCACATATGTAGCGTAAAAATTGGCATATAAGGGAAATGAATAATGGCTTGATCAAGGATAGTGCGAATTTGTTGATCAACACGCAATTGGCCGCTTTGAGTTGGGAATTGCGAGGCATAATGCCGAAACAATTCCAGGTATTCTCTGGCGGTAAATGATTCTCGGGATTTTGATTCGAAATCGTTGACCAATGCATCCAAATCGCCTTGGAAGATATCGTCTTCTTCTTCGTCGTCCCAGTCAGAGGAGAAAAAACTCATTGATTCAAAGTTAAAACAAGGGAGAGGGGTTCGGTAAAAATGTTAACGTGTCTCATCCCCAACTTTTTCACATACTTATAGGTATGGAGCTGAAGATTGTTTAAAATTGCGTAATAATTGAATTATGTGGGCATCAATAGGGTATGGATTAACAACGGGTTTTGTGATGAGTGTTTCGTTGGGTGTTGTGTTTTTTATGTTAATTCAGGCGGGGCTTATTGGTGGTATAAGGAAAGGATTGCCGATTGCATTGGGTGTAATTTCGGGAGATTTGATATTTGTTGCGCTTGCGGTAAAGTTTAGTGGATATTTAAAAGGATTTTTGGAGACTTTTTATGATTACTGGTTTTTATTGGGGGGGGTAGTTTTTTGTGTATTGGGATTGGGTTATTTATTGAAGAAGTATCGCGAGCAGCACGATGAATCGGAAAGTAAAATTGCACAGATGTCGGCGTCTCAGTTGTGGCTGAGGGCATTCTTAATTAACATAGCAAATCCAGCGAATTTGACGTGGTGGATTGGATTATTTAGTTTGCCACCGGCTATTTATTTCACGGCGGTAAATCAATGGATATTTGGAATAAGCGCGGTGGCCTCAATTTTTATTACTGAAGTAGCTATTGCTTGGGGATCAGGCAAGGTAAAATCGCTACTAAACGAGCAGTTTATGAAGCGATTAAATACGGGGATGGGAGTGTTGTTTATGGGAATTGGGGTATATATGATTGTTTCGGTGTTGGTTTGATACATTGTAGAGCGGCGTGCCTCGGTATTTTATTTTTAACCTTCAATGATTATTTCAAGAAGCCAAAGCTCTTTCCCCTGACGTAAACGATTTACACAATCCCTAAATTTGCGATTATACTTTAGGGTAGAATCAGCTTTCTTTTTCTTGACATAATTCCAAAAGGACGGAGTTGGTAGATTTTGGATGAAGAAATGCGATGGATTTATTATCGGCTCCATCTTTGGGTTCTGTATTGATAAGCTGAATACCCAGTGATAGTTTTTCGGATAATTCATTGATTATGTTGCTGGTATCAAAGGCAATATGGTGAATTCCTTCGCCTTTTTTTTCGATGAATTTGGCGATGGGTGAATTTTCATTGGTAGCTGCCAGTAGTTCAATTTTTACATCTCCAATTAGAAAAAAAGAGGTGATAACACCTTCCGATTCAACGGCTTCCCTTTTGTAGGCTGTGGTTCCAAGAATTTTTTCAAACAGCTTTTCTGAGGTTTCTAAATCTTTTACAGCGATGCCAATGTGTTCAATTTTATTGATTGCCATGAGTGCAAAGCAACTAAATTTTATGGAATTAATACAAAGGCAAACCAAATAAGGGGAATTGCATTAATTTTGTAGTTTAGAAAGACTCTAAATAGAATTTTATGGTAAAACTTCCGATATACTTAGACAGCAACGCGACAACTCCGATGGATCCTCGCGTATTCGAGGCAATGAAACCTTATTTTTTGGAATGTTATGGTAATGCTGCATCCAAGAATCATGCTTTTGGATGGCAGGCAGAGGAGGCCGTTGATTATGCTAGAGAGCAGGTTGCAAGTTTGGTGGGTGCGTCTGAAAAGGAGATAATTTTTACTAGCGGAGCCACTGAAAGTAATAATTTGGCTATTAAAGGTGTATTTGAGATGTATGCTGCTAAAGGAAATCATATTATTACTGTTTCAACTGAGCATAAGGCTGTTTTGGATACCTGTAAGCATCTAGAGAAGTTAGGGGCGGAAGTAACCTATCTTTCCGTAGGTGATGACGGTTTAATTAGTGCTTCCGAGGTGGAAGCTGCTATTAAGCCAAATACTATTTTAGTGTCTGTTATGTATGCTAATAATGAGTTGGGTGTAATTCAGCCAATCCGAGAGATCGGCGAGGTTTGCAAGAAGAAAGGCGTTTTATTTCACAGTGATGCTACGCAAGCGGTGGGTAAAATCCCCGTGGATGTTTTGGCAGATCATTTGGATTTGATGAGTTTTACAGCGCATAAAATGTACGGACCTAAAGGAATTGGAGCATTGTATGTACGTAGAAAGAATCCAAGGGTAAAAGTAACTGCCCAAATGGATGGTGGTGGTCATGAACGCGGTATGCGCAGTGGAACATTAAATGTAACAGGTATTGTTGGATTTGGAAAGGCTTGTGAAATAGCCAAGGCGGAAATGGAAGCCGATGCACAACGATTAGGTGCAATGCGCGATCGCTTAGAAAATGATTTATTAACCTTAGAAGAAAGCTATGTAAACGGTAGTAGAGAACATCGATTGCCTCATACTTGCAATATTAGTTTTAAGTATGTGGAAGGTGAAGGGTTGATGATGGGTGTTAAAGATATTGCGGTTTCCAGCGGTTCTGCTTGTACTTCTGCCTCGTTGGAACCAAGTTATGTTTTGAAAAGTTTAGGTCTTGATGATGAGTTAGCGCATAGCAGTTTGCGTTTCGGCTTGAATAAGTTTACTAGCGATGAGGAGATTGATTACACAATTAATTTGGTAAAAACGGCTGTAAATAAATTACGCGACATGAGCCCATTGTGGGAGATGTTCAAAGAAGGTATTGATTTAAAATCAATCGAGTGGTCAGAGCATTAGTGGATATTGTCTAGAAATAATCTAAATTGTAAATTTGTAATTAATAAAAAATATAATAAATCATGGCATATTCAGAAAAGGTAATTGATCACTATTCCAATCCAAGAAACATTGGTACTTTGGATAAGTCGAAGAATACAGTTGGAACGGGTTTAGTGGGTGCACCTGAGTGCGGAGACGTAATGCGTTTACAGATTGAGGTAAATGAGGAGACAGGTATTATTCAGGATGCAAAATTCAAAACATTCGGTTGTGGATCTGCTATTGCTTCTTCTTCATTGGCTACTGAATGGTTAAAAGGTAAATCGGTGGATGAAGCGTTAGCCATTGACAATATGGATATTGTTGAAGAATTGGCACTACCACCGGTAAAAATTCACTGTTCGGTATTGGCAGAGGATGCTATTCGTGCTGCGATTAATGATTATCGTACCAAGAATGGGTTGGAGCCGATTGAGTCAGAGAAGACACATCATTAATCAATATTACCCACCATGTTAGCTCAAGGCGATGAAATAACCATCACGGACAAGGCTTTGGATAAAGCTTATAATTTGATGCGTGAGGCAAATATTTCGGCTCCCGAATATTTCTTGCGGGTTGGTGTAAAGGGTGGCGGTTGTTCAGGTTTAACCTACGAATTGGATTTTGATAACGAGGAAAAGCCGGGCGATATGAAATTTGGAAATGAGCAGTTGCATATTGTTTGTGATATGAAGAGTTTCTTGTATTTGTGTGGCACTGAGTTAGATTTTTCCGATGGTTTAAACGGTAAAGGGTTCAATTTTATTAATCCAAATGCTTCCAGAACGTGTGGTTGTGGAGAGAGTTTTGCCATTTAAATTGTACACTTTTTAATATGAAGAAAGCCATCCTCTGTAGGATGGCTTTTGTTTTTTATTTTTGCACCGATGACAAAGCAAGCATTTATATTTCCTGGTCAGGGAAGTCAGTTTCCTGGAATGGGTAAAGAATTGTACGATAGCAATGATTTGGCAAAATCGATGTTTGAATTGGCCAATGAAATTTTGGGATTTCGAATTACGGATTTAATGTTTGCAGGTACCGATGAAGATTTACGGGCTACGAATGTCACGCAGCCAGCTATTTTCCTGCATTCGGTGATTCGCGCAAAAGTGATGGGAAATGAAATGAACGCCAACATGTTTGCAGGTCATAGTTTGGGAGAGTTTAGTGCTCTGGTTGTTTCGGGGGCAATCTCCTTTGAGGATGGATTAAAATTGGTATACCAACGTGCAATGGCGATGCAGGAAGCTTGTGAATTGGCGAAAGGCACCATGGCGGCTGTACTTGCGTTGGATGATGAGAAGGTAGAAGAAGTATGTGCGGCATCTTCGGGAATCGTTGTAGCGGCAAATTATAATTGTCCGGGGCAGTTGGTTATTTCAGGCGAATATAACGCGGTAGAACAAGCCTGCGAAGCGATGAAGGCGGCTGGGGCTAAACGTGCTTTATTATTACCTGTAGGCGGTGCATTCCATAGTCCCTTGATGGAGCCGGCGCGAGAAAAATTAGCTAAGGCCATCGAAGCAACACAGTTTTCTGCACCTTGTTGCCCAATTTATCAAAATGTTACTGCGACTGCTGTGATTGATCCGCAAGAAATAAAGAGTAATTTGGTGGCTCAATTAACGGCACCGGTTCGATGGACGCAGAGCGTTAGGGCGATGAGTGCTGATGGAGCAACACATTTTACGGAAGTTGGACCTGGCAAGGTATTGCAAGGGTTGGTGAAGAAAATAGTACCGGAGGCTACCGCTGAAAGTATCGGTTAATTGCAATTATATTCAATAGATAGTTATGTGCAGATCACGCAAGTGTTTCTGCCATACTTACCTTTATTGGCAATATCTACTTCGAAACATTAATGATAATCCAATCATTTGTGTAATGATTAGTTTTTTGATTTTATCGAATTAGGTTGATGGTACCTTCCATCAGTTTTTTGGGATGTATGGCTTCTGATTTAATAATTTCTAACTGATAAAAATACGTTCCTTCAGGTAGTTCTGGGCCAGTATTATTGACTCTTCCATTCCAACATTTACTGAAATCTTTGGTTTGGAAAATACGTTCTCCCCATCGGTTGAAAATTAATAGTTCTGCCTCATCACAGTCCGGTGACAGTCCTAAGACACGAAAACAATCGTTTTTTCCATCGTTATTTGGAGTAAAAATATTGGCGATTTTTACTTCGTGCGTACTGTCTGTATTAACAGAAACGGGCAGATTTAGTGTGTCATTGCAACTACCAGTAGCACTAATGAGAACAAATTTTGGAAGATAGTTACCGCCTTGATAAAAATGTCGAATCTTAAGTGTATCCTTGATGGGAACAGAAATAGTATCGGAATTATCGTCCCAAATGCATCGAATAGAATCAGCGTTTTTGGCGGTAAGGGTAAATAATACACCTGGTTTGCAGGGGCTAGTTGAGTATTTTACGGTGCCTTCTGGTTTAAAAAATACCGTTACAGTATCAGAAAATTGTGCTTTTGCATTACAGCTGTTAGAATCCAGAACCACCAATGTGACTTTGTATTTGCCAATTGCCTTATAGGTATGTGTTGGGTTTAATACTCGGCTAGTATCACCGTCACCGAAATCCCATCTATAGGTTGCATTGGGGAAATTACGCAATGGTTTAAATGTTATGGGACTATTTAAACAGGTTTGATTGGGATTGGCTTGAAAGATAGCATCAATAGAATAACCCAGTCTGAAATCCAATTTAAAACTAGCATTGGAACACCGAACGCTCACATTATTTTTAAATGCAACGTTGGCGGGGGAGGTTGGAAAATCATTTAAACCGGGTGGATTGTTGGGACAGCTTGCACATACGCTTTGGTAAATTATTCCACGGTTATCAAATCGTGAGGTTCCGCCATCAACGTGATCATCGGATTGATTACCACCAAAAAAGGAAGCATATTTTAGTGTTTTGGCATCTTTTCCTAATACGATTAAGTAAAAATCATTGTTATCGGTAACTCGTTGGTGAGCGTCGTTGGTAGTGGGTAGACCCGAAGTAGTACCTGGGTTTCCGGCTCCAATATCAGAGCCCCAACCACTGAAATAGATATTATGGCAATTATCTACCATGAAGGCCGAGGGGGTTAATTCAGGAGTACCAGTTGTTCGATTTCCAAAAGTGGTTATTAGTTCCAATTGGTCTAGATTTTTATTAAATCTACCTATAAATTGGGAAGTATTATTTTTACCATAGGTTCCGGCAGATCTAGAAATGGAGCCTTCAGTTTGTCCAGTAAAGAAAACTTTACCGTTGGGGTCTAAATCGATAAAGTAAATTTGATCGTAAAGGTCTGTTCCAAAATAGGTTCCTTGTTGATATTGACCGTTATTCTGTTGTAAACGAAGAACAAACCCATCCACATTACCAAAAGGTAAGGACGGTTTAAACGTATTACCTAAAATAGGAAAATTAACAGAATAAGTACCGCCTCCGACATATACGTGGGCGGAGTCATCTATTTTAATGGAATAGGCAGCATCGTCATCAATGCCGCCAAAAAGGCTGCTCCATCGGATCTTCGATAGATTGGGGGAAAGGCTAATAACAACGGCATCGGTCTCTCCCAAATTAGTTTTCTGATAGGCATTGGTGGATACTGGAAAGTTAGTGGATCGAGTGCATGTGGCGATATAGACATTACCGGCAGGGTCTGTGGTAATATCGCCTCGATAATTATCGGCATAATTGTAAATCAGGGGGCTGCCGGCAAATTCGTCTTGAAAACCGTCTGAATTATTTCCGCCGATATAGGTACCTGCTAACAGTTGGGTTCCATTATTATTAAGTTTACTAACAAAAATATCATAACCCCCTCGTGGTGTTTTTTGCACGTTAGAATCTTTGTGAATTGGGAAATTACTGGATAGGGTAGTTCCTAATACCAATAAGTTATTTTGAGGATCAACAAAAAGGCTATGAGGATACTCATCGTCTGAACCACCTAAATAGGTAGCATACAATAATTTGGTTCCATCAGGACTATATTTGGAAATTGAAACGTCGCAGGCTAAATAAACGGGTTCGGAGCCAGCGCCAGATCCTCCGTATGTGGTTTGAAAGGCTCCTGTAGTTACCGGATAAGGTCTAGTTTCCGCATCCACGATACCGCCGGCATACAAGCAGCCTGCAGAATCATAAGTAGCTGTAAAACCAAAATTATCTCCTCTTGAACCGCTGTATGTACTAAAAACCAGTATTGGATCGATAATCAGTGTTTGGCTGGTATCGTATTTATTTACATTTACTTGGAAGGAGGAATCCGATATTTTTACATATTTACAATGGATGGATTTAGATTTTTTTGATGAAATTTGGTTGTAGGCGATGGGTTTTTTTAATTCAAATTCGTCGAAATTGGTTTTAATTTTCAGATTACCGTTGGGAGCGATTTTCCCCAATTGTGGATTTGAAAATTTTATGGAAATGGCGTTTGGTTTTGATTTAGGTTTAAGTATCCAATCAAATTCAATTTCGTTGTTTTTAAAATAGAATTTAACGTCGATATTGGGATAAACATCTTTGATTATCAGTGAGTTAAACGGAGTAATTTGTGTTAACCATTGGCTGGGATTATTTCCATAGTAATAATTATGAAATACAGGAATTGGTTCCAAAAATTCTACGAGATGTTTATCTATGGGCTTATTGTTTTCGGTGGCGAAGAAAACATCGAAAACCTCATGTTTGATAATGAATTGGCTATCTTTATGGTGCTGGAAATGATGAGCAAGATGTTTTTTGTGAGCATCTGCTGGATTAGTTTTATAAATTCTCAATCGGTCTCTGAGCACATAGACCATTCCGTTGTTGATTTCTGCTCTAGCAATACTTGGATCGTCTGTTCCCCATTGGCCTTTATTGGGTACAAATCCTTGGGACGCAATTTGTCCTTGGATAATTCCAGTTAAGGCAAATGATATTATTGCGAGAAAAGTTCGCATAGGAATAACAAAGTTATCAAATAAGCGCTTGTATTGTTTTAATGGACAAGAATTAGGCCATTAAAGTTGTATTGTAGAGGTCTAGAAACTCCCGATTAGAGTTTATATAATACTTACGTTAGTATTAAAAGCAGAACGCAAGTAACAATGGTTCTTAGCTTAAGTAAAGATCCTGTGATAAATCTTTTACCTTACTTGGTGCTGTTTTCGGTGTTTGTATTTGCTGGTATAATGGTGGTGCTCAATGCTTTACTCACAATTTTACAAGCCAATTCTACGTCTTCACCTTGTAGAAATTTACCGGTGTATCGAGGGGTTTGGTTTGTACGAAAAAATTCTGGACTATTACCGGGGATTTCTATTTCCGTATTATAGAATATTTCCATAGCCTCAATAACATCGTTAAGGGGGGTGTTTTTAAATACTAACTTACCATCGGCCCATTGAATTGAATTGGGATCGGCAATCGTTGAAATGGCCAACAAATTACTGGAAGCGTTAATTTCTGCTTTCATATTTTTAGTAAGAATAGCGGTTTCATTGGATTTATTCTTCACCTCAACTTTTCCGTGATGCACAATTACTTTTTGGTTTTTGTTGGGGTAAGAAATTACATCGAATCCGGTTCCTAGTACTTTCACAGAACCTTTCTGGCCTTCAATTATAAACGGTTTGGATTCATCCCTGGCAACCTCGAAATGAGCCATACCTACCAATTTTACTTTACGTTCATTGCCGTTAAACTCCCAAGAAACTTGTGAGTTTTTATTGAGTGTAACGATGGTTCCATCTTCCAATGTTTCGGTTTTAATTTCATTGGAATTGGTATTTCGAACGCCAGCGGTAAGTATTGTTTTTGTATTCTGAACTTTACTCCAAAGTAAAAATCCGCCAGTTAATAAAACAGCTACAGCAGCGGCAACACTAAGCCAACGCTTGGTTGAGTGTACCACTTTCAGGGGTTGATTTTGAGTTTGCTTTCTATCGGCCAAGAATTTTTTCAAGGCATCTTCGGTATCCACTTCGGATTTATATTGGTATTGATTAGTTAAATCCCAAATTTCTTTAAATTCAGGATCTTCGTGCGGTGGCAAATTATGCGGGTTCATAGCTAGCAGTTTGGGGTTGAAGCATTGCCGAAACTTGTTTTTGAATTACAGCCAATGTTGGCATGTACTGAGGGTTTTTCTTTAACCATTCTTCCAATTTTTTTAGTTCATCAGCCGACATTAATCCAGCTGCATACTTGGTAAGAAGGTTAGATTCCAGTTGTTCTTTCATGGTAAACGCGTTTTCCGGAATGGTATATTCGAGTCTAATACACGGGTTTTTAGTTTACCCCCTAAGAAATTTTCAAATATTTTTTTTGGCCAGGTTATGTACCTGTTCTATAATGCTAACTACGTTTTTTCCATCCATGGCGGTTGTTTGGATGGGGGTATTGAATTTCAATGTATTAACAACCTCTTGGATTACGAATTCGTGGTTAGAAGCGCTTCCTAAATAGGCGCCATAATTATTGGGTTGATTGGTTGGAGGCAGTTTGGGTAGCTGGTAATTTTGAATGTTGCAATACACTATTTCGTTCATGTATTGCCCTCCTACTTTAATGGTACCATGCTCTGCAATTATAGTTATACTACTTTCGAAATTCTTTTCAAAAACGGAGGTTGAATAAATAAAAGTACCTTTTCCGATGCCATTATTCCCAAATTCAAAGTTAAAATCTCCAGCATCGGCGAATTCTGTTAAATTTTGGTGATTAAATTGGTGTTGTCTTGATTGGGTTATGGTAATATTTCCCAATAACCAATATAGGAGATCGACAAAATGGCTGAATTGGGTAAAGAGAACACCTCCGTCGTATTTTTGGGTTCCGTGCCAGTGATTGGGGGTGTAGTATCGGTCGTCTCTATTCCACCAACATTGAACCATTACTTGATAAATAGTTCCTAGCCGGTTGGTTTCTATTAAATTTTTTAGCCAAAGGGAAGGCGGTGAATATCTGTTCTGCATTACACAAAAGACATGCTTATCCACTGATTTAGCCGTTTCGATAATTCGTTCACAGTCTATGGTTGACAGAGCCATAGGTTTTTCAATTACTACATGTTTTCCTGCTTTTAAAGCTTCAATGGCTAGTGGTGCATGGGTGCCATTCGGGGTTGCAATGGTTACAACGTCAATATCTTGGTTTGAAAACAACTCTGAAACAGATTCAGTGGTTATGACATTGGGTAAATTTTGTGGTAACTGAGAAGGATTTATATCGGCAATGATTTTCAGCTTGGTTTGAGGGTTATTCTCAATTTCAAGGGCATGTTTTTTACCAATGTGGCCGAAGCCGAGAATTCCAAAACCGATTGTATAATTATTCTTTTGCGACACGTTCTGTATGCAAAAATGCTGAAGTTTTGTCAAAAAAAGTGTGCTTTATAGAATTTGTGCATTAACTGCATTTGGTAATGTGGAAGGTAGAGCCAAAATTTGTAGTGCAGTAGTATGACGAAAGAAACGGTATTGGTAATTGGTTCCTGCGGTCAGTTGGGAACGGAATTGGTAGAATCTTTGCGCGAAATTTATGGGGATGCGCAAGTTGTAGCCAGTGACATAAAAAAATCGGATAACCCTGTTTTTGAGGGTGGGCCATTTGAGGACTTAGATATTTTGGATGCCGATCGATTGGGGGAAATATTGCAAAAGTATAAGCCTACCCAAGTGTATCATTTGGCAGCTTTGTTGAGTGCTACGGCAGAAAAGAATCCAGAATTTGGTTGGAAATTGAACATGGAAGGTTTGTTTCATGTTTTAAATGCTGCTCGAGATACTGGAATCATAAAAAGAGTTTATTGGCCGTCCAGTATTGCTGCGTTTGGTCCGAATACGGAGCGATTTAATACACCGCAATACGGTGCCATGGATCCAACCACCATTTACGGAATTTCGAAACTTGCGGGTGAGTTGTACGCACAGTATTATTTCAATCGTTGGGGTATTGATACTCGAAGTTTACGTTATCCCGGTCTAATTGGTTACAAAAGTGCTCCGGGCGGAGGAACTACGGATTACGCGGTTTCCATCTACCATGATGCATTAACCACAGAGCATCATACATGTTTTTTGAAGCCGGGTACAACGCTTCCTATGTTGTACATGCCTGATGCGTTAAAAGCTACATTGGATATTATGCACGCGCCTGCGGAGCAGATTAAAATACGCAGCAGCTACAATTTGGCGGGAATGAGCTTTGCTCCCGAAGAAATTGCCGCGTCTATAACTAAAGAAATTCCAAGTTTCACTATCAGTTACGAACCGGATTACAGACAAGCGATTGCCGATAGTTGGCCTGCAGTAATTGATGATACTAGAGCAACCGAAGATTGGGGATGGAAGCCACAATTTGATTTGGATGCTATGACTAAGGATATGCTGAAGAATCTTAAGCCGCAGTATTCTGCAGAAAAAGCGAAATAGATGTAAGTATTTGTTCTCCTAATCCGGATTTAAACTTCGTTTTAGATACGTAGGGTAGGAGAACTCTTATTTTAAGATACTTTACCAATTGCTTTACCAATTAGCGTAGTAACCGTAGCTCTTTCTACTAATACTTCCACTAAATCGCCCTTTTGGTAATGTTCGCATGGAAAAACAGTAACGTTATTTTGATCGTTTCTACCCATCCAATCGTCTTTACTCTTTTTGCTGGCACCTTCAATTAATACAGTAACGGTTTGGCCGATTAGCGCTTCATGTTTTCGCTTGGATACAGCGTTTTGAAGATCAATGATTTCTTGTAATCTCCTACCTTTCACTGCTTCTGGAATATCGTCTGTAAGTTTTTTTGCAGCGGGGGTTCCGGGTCGTTCAGAATATTTATACATATAACTAAACTCAAATTCTGCCCATTCAATTAAACTCAGGGTATCTTGGTGTTCTTCTTCGGTTTCGGTACAAAAGCCGGCTATGATATCGCAAGAAATACCACAATTTGGAATGATGGAACGAATCATGTTGATTTTATCCATGTACCATTCGCGCGTGTAGTTACGATTCATTATTTCCAAGACACGAGAGTTGCCGCTCTGTGCGGGCAAGTGTATGTATTTACAAATGTTGATGTATTTAGCCATTACATGCACTACTTTTTCATTGATATCGCGTGGGTGGCTTGTGCTGTATCGGATACGCATATTTGGAACGGCTAAGGCGCACAATTCTAGTAAATCGGCAAAATCTACACTGGTTTCTTGTTCTTCGGCTGTGAGGGTTTTAAACTCTTTTTTCGGCCCGCCTCCAAACCATAAATACGAATCTACGTTTTGGCCTAATAAGATGATTTCTTTGTATCCAGCGGTTTGCAGTTCTTTGGCTTCTTTTACGATACTTTCTGGGTCACGACTTCTTTCTCTTCCTCGTGTAAAGGGAACTACGCAGAAGCTGCACATGTTATCGCAGCCGCGCATGATTGAGATGAAGGCTGTTACACCGTTAGAGTTTAAACGTACCGGGTTAAGGTCACCGTATGTTTCTTCGCGGCTAAGTAAAACATTGATAGCTCTTCCCCCATCGTCTACTTCGGCAACCAATTTTGGTAGTTCGCGGTAGGAATCGGGTCCTGCAACTACATCCACTAGTTTTTCTTCTTCTAGCAGTTTGTCCTTTAATCGTTCGGCCATACAACCCAAAACACCAATTATTAGATCGGAGTTTTGTTTTTTATTGGAACGCAGATGTTTGAGTCGATCGCGGATTCTTTGTTCGGCGTTATCACGTATAGCACATGTATTCAAGAAGATAACATCGGCTTCAAGTTCTTCGTTGGTTGTTGAAAAACCGTGTTCGCTCATGATGGAAGCAATGATTTCACTATCGGAGAAATTCATAGCACAGCCATAGCTTTCGATGTATAATTTTCTAGTACTTGCAGGGTTTGAAAGAACTTCTACCATAATTAGAATCACAAAAATACGTGGTTTTTTGTTTCTTTGCAGGTAGATGAAATTTGCTTCTTTCTCTATTTGGGTGCTTTTATTGAGTATTACTTCTGCCTTATCGGCTCAATCGGCGCTTAATTCTTTGGGTGATCCTAAGGCCAAGGGTCAGTTTTCTGGTAATTTATTGTTGAATTATCAGAAATATATCCGCGATGATAGTATTGGGGCAAATACCAAGGTTTACAAGGAAAACCGCGCCAGTGCTGATGCTTGGTTGTTTATGCAATATCGAATTCAGGGATATTCGTTTATTGTTCGATACGATGCCTTTAATAATTCTCCTTTATTGGATCCTCAAGATGCTTATACTGATCACGGGATAGGATTCTGGCAGGCACAAAAGCAAATTGATAAATTGGACATCACGGTAGGCTCCTTTTACGATCAATTTGGATCTGGGATATTGTTTAGAAGTTATGAGCAACGAATGATAGGAATCGATTATGCTATGCAGGGTATTCGATTAAAATATCAGTTGGGGGATAATTGGACCTTAAAAGGCTTTGCCGGTAATCAAAAGGGAAATATTAGAAACCGATTTGGTTCTAGTAAACAGGTGATGAGTGGATTGAATTTAGATGGTTTGTTGTATACGGGTAAAAAGGGTAGTACTTTGAGTGTTGGAGCATCGGCGGTAAATCGTACTTTGGATAGGGAAACTATGGATGCATTGGTGGCCAATATCAACGGCTATGAGTTATCGAGCCGATTCTATCCGAAATACAACGTGTACGGGTTTAATGGATATTTTGCTTACAACAAAGGTAATTTTGCTTGGGCGGGGGAAGCTAATTTTAAATCGCCCGAGGCGATTTTGGGATATACGGGTAAATACGAAAACAAATCGGGAAAGGTTTATTACACTTCTTTGTCTTGGGGAAAGGGTGGAATCAATTGGATAAATTCAAGTAAAGCACCCCAGGTTAAAGACAGCACAGGTGGTAGCAGACCTATGACGGCTAAAGAATTCAAGGCCTGGCAAAAATCGAAACAAGCCTCTATTGGTTTTAATATTCAAGCCCGACATGTGGAGCAGTTTGCTTTCAGAACCACCCCAACCGAGACTTTATTGAATGGATTGATTTCGTACTTACCTTCCTTAACGAGACAGAATACCTATCGATTGTTAGCTAGGTATAATGCTCCTGGGCAGGAATTAGGGGAAGATGGGATTCAGGGAGAATTAGAAATTAAACCGTTTAAAGGTTTACAAATCACGTTGAATGGTAGTTATGTGCAATCGTTGGCATATAATGGTAAGCGTAATTCTGTGGGAGATATGGAGGCCGAAAAGTTATACCACGAAGGATACTTTGAAGTGCTACATACCACTGCAGGTCATGATAAAATAAAATGGGGATTACAGCAGGTTTTTTATAATCAAGCGAGGTACGAACAAGAACCTGAGTATGAAATAGTTAAAACGGTTACGCCTTTTTTTGAATGGTTGCACAGAACCAAAGGTGGTAGAAATGTTAGAATTGAAGCACAATATTTACATACCGATAAAGACCAAGGTTCTTTTGCCAATTTGATGGTTGAGTATTATATCAAAAAGAATTTAAGTGTGGCAGTGGGTGATATGGTGAACGTTGATCCGCACCGTTATCCGTTGATGCGTGGAAATATTGCTGATAGGGTTTTGCATTATCCAACATTTTTTATCGGATACATTGAAAAGAATACGGTTTTTACGTTGAGTTATCTGAAACAGCAGCAGGGTGTTAACTGTTCCGGAGGTATTTGTCGTGTTGAACCGGCCTTCAGTGGAATACGATTTACCGTTTCCAGTAATTTTTAATTAAAGGTCCCAAACCCGAGTTCTAGATTCTTGGGAATAGCGTTTAATGTTCATCCAAAAAGCCAGGATGAAATAAATAATTATTGGAGAGCCTAAAGTAAAGAAGCTTAAATACATGAAGGACAATCTTACACTTCGTGTGGACAGTCCCATTTTGTCACCCAAGTAGCTGCAAACGCCAAAAAGCGACTTTTCCAAGGCATACTTGATCCAATACATGCGAACGAAGTTAGGTGGAGTTTGGTAGAAAAGCAATAACGGCTAAAGTTTTATATAATAATCTTTTAGCATTTCAACACATTCGGGGGTAAGGTTATAGTGATTTTGTAGGGTATCATCCGAACTTGTTAAGTGATTCAAATAGACGTTGATACGATGTTCAATGGTAGATATTTTGGAGGGGGTATTGGGGGCTGTTTCATTTTTTACCGCGTGTACAAAAATTAGATGGGGAGATTTTGTGCTATTTGCGGACACCTCAGTGATTTTTTTAATGCAAAAGTTGAGTTGTGATAACGTTGATACTAAGCTGTCTTTTTCTAGAAATGGGTACATGAAAAATAGGCTTCCCTGTGGATTTAAAATACCATGAATAGTAGAAATAAGATTTTCTAAGGTGAGCAATGACGTATGTCTAGCCTGATTTCTATCGGTATTGGTGGATTCTAATTGATTGCTAAAGAACGGTGGGTTGCAAATTACGACATCGAATTCTGGGTTGGATAATTCTACTATATTTTTATGTTGGAAATATATTGGGGTGATAGCTGTTTGTTCTTTCCAATGAGATAACGATGTATTTGCTGCTTGGATTGATGCTTCATGAATATCAATTCCAAGGAAATTAGCTTGGGGTTGTTTTTGAGCCACCATAAACGTTAAAAGTCCTGTGCCACATCCAATATCAAGGACTCGGGAAAAGGGAGTTATTACTATGGGATTGATCCATGCACCAAATAGGCAGGCATCGGTAGTAACGGGCAGTGCTACATTGTCTTGGAAAATCGTGAATTGTTTAAATTTAAAAGGATTACGATTTATTTTTTGCTGACCCATACATCTACCTTTTATTATTAATTTTTAAAGGCATCTGGAAATAGCCAGTCTTTAGAAAACTGTGATGGGTGGTTAAAAAACTCAAGTTTTTGATCATTGATTGCCAGAACTGCGGAGGCTTGTTCCAAAGAAATGGTTAGGTCGTGGCTGGAATAAATGATTAGTTTATTGTTGTTTTCGGAGATATTTTTCAATAGTTTCAAAAAATCTATGCGGGTTGGATAGTCGAGAAAAGCCAGCGGTTCATCCAATAGAATTAAATTAGAGTCTTGGGCTAAGCATCGTGCGAGCATTACTTTTTGTTTGGTCCCATCGGACAATTCGGCAAAGGGGATTTTCTGTAGGGATTCAATACCTGTATTTTCTAGTGCAGTTTGAATGGCTCTAAAATCATTGGGTGAGGGCGATTTCATTCCGGAAATAAAACGCTGTCGGCCGGTTAAAATTATTTCCTCTACCGATAAGTTGGTGGCGGAGGGCGGGGTTGCGGTCATGTAGGCTGCGAGGGCAGCTCGTTGCTGTGAATCTATGTGCGTTAATGGTTTGTTTTGAATGTGAATCGCTCCCATTAATGGCGGATTGATTCCGGCCAAAGCTCGCAGTAGTACCGATTTTCCTGCACCATTTTTACCGAATAACGGTATTATTCCTGGGTTTGAAATTTGCAGATTTACATTGGAAAGCAACTGGGGCTGTTTGGGGAAACCGAGGGAAATATTTTCCAGCTGCAATAACATAATTGGTTGCAAAAATCAGAAATTTGAATGGTGAATTTGCAATTATTGAAAATCGGACCGGGCGAAATTTCTATTATTCGCGAATTAGCGGATAAAATTTGGCGCAGTCATTATCCAGAAGTCATAGGCATAAAGCAGGTAGAGTTTATGCTTGAGAAATTCTATAACAATGATTCCATGAAGGTTCAAATGTTGGAGGGCCAACAATTTTTTTTAATTCATAGCGATAGCAAGCCCATCGGTTTTATTGCCATTACGGATAAAAATGAGGGAGAGTGGTTTTTGAACAAATTTTATATTGATACGGATTTGCATCGTCAAGGGTTGGGCCGTAAAGCCTTTGAATTGGTATTGGCGTTACTGGGAGATTCGGTAAAAACGATGCGTTTACAGGTGAATCGACAGAATTATAAACCCATTAATTTTTACTTTAAAATGGGGTTTGTTATTGAGCGGGTGGCTGATTTTGATATTGGGGATGGATATTTCATGAACGATTTCGTGATGGTATGGCATGCTAAGTGACCTTAGCTTACTACCTTTGTAGCGTGTTAGCACTGGTTGATTTTTCTTTTGAGTTTGCCGGAAGGTATCTATATAAAAATGCCAATTGGCATATTAAGCCCAACGAAAAAATTGGTTTGGTTGGTTTAAATGGAACGGGCAAGTCTACGTTATTGCGTGTAATTTCCGGAGATTTTGATTTGCGTGAAGGGAAAATGTCAAAACCCGGCGATTTGAAGATTGGATTTTTAAATCAAGATTTACTAAGTTTGGATATCGGAGAATCGGTACGAGATGTAGTATTGGGTGGAAGAGACGATTTGATGAAGTTGGATAAGGAAATCAATGAGTTATTAATTAAACTAGAAACTCAGTACGACGATAGGACGTTACAGCGATTGAGCGATTGCCAAGAGCAATTTGGTGCATTAGGTGGCTATGACTGGCATGCTCAGGCGGATAAAATATTGGAAGGCTTGGGTTTTTCTACTGAGCAGTTGGGTAAGAGTTTGCGCGAGTTTTCGGGTGGTTGGCGAATGCGTGCGATGTTAGCAAAACTATTATTGATGTCACCCGATTTGTTGTTATTGGATGAGCCAACCAACCACTTAGACTTGCCCACAATTCAGTGGTTAGAAGACTATTTGTATGAGTACCAAGGTACCTATGTAATTGTATCGCACGATAGATTTTTCTTGGATAGAACGGTCAATAGGATTGCCGAAGTTGCGCATCAGCAGTTGTTTCATTACAAAGGGAATTTCACGGAGTATTTGGAGCAAAAAGAGGAACGCGATGAGATGATGCAACGGAGGTTTGAAAACCAGCAAGATTTTATCCGACAACAAATGCGATTTATTCAACGTTTTAGGTATAAAGCCAGTAAATCTACGGCCGTGCAAAGCAGGGTGAAAATGTTGGAGAGGATGGATAAAATTGAAGTATTAAAGGACGAGAAGCGGGAATTTGATATTAAGTTTAATATACGTATAGCACCAGGGAAAACCATTGTAGAAGTTAAGGATGTACAGAAGGCTTACGGAGATAACGTAATTTTTTCAGGAACAGAAGCCCAATTATTACGGGGAGATAAGGTGGCTTTGGTTGGTGCTAATGGTAAGGGTAAATCCACCTTATTGCGATTGATTTATGGTGGAGAGCCTTTTGATGGGGATATTCAATTGGGTTGGAATGTTGAACCGGCGTTTTTTGCCCAGCATCAGTTGGAGGCTTTGGATTTAAAGAATGATTTACTGAATGAAATTGGCAGGGTTAGTGGAGAATATACGGAACGGGAATTAAGGACGGTTTTAGGATGCTTTTTGTTTACAGGAGAAGAAGTTTTTAAGAAGGTAAAAGTATTGAGCGGGGGTGAAAAATCACGATTAGCCTTAGCCAAAACATTGATTACTCAATCGAACTTTTTATTACTGGATGAACCTACCAATCACTTGGACATGTTTAGTACTTCAGTACTTGCTGAATCCTTGATTGATTATTCAGGGACGGTTTTGTTTGTTTCGCATGACAGAACTTTTATTTCTCGGGTAGCCAATAAAATATGGTGGATTGAAAATGGTAAAATACGGGAGTATCAAGGTACTTATGATGAATACCAAGAGTGGGTGCAAAAACGAGTAGCTGCTGAACCTGTTGTGGCCAAAGGTGCAACGTTAAATACACCTGAGAGTAAAACAGCAACAGCCAATAGTTCTTCGGGGACTGCGGTTAAAGCTGGGGCTTCAAAAAATCAGATTAAAAAATTAGAAGAGGAGTTGGCGGTAATGGAGAATCATATTAGTGGTTTGAATACGGAAAAAGCTAAGGTTGAAAAACAACTTCATTTACCTGAGATTGCGGCAGATTTTGAAAAAGTAGCATCGCTCACGGTTCAATATGATGGACTTGAAAAGCAGGTTTTAGAATTACAACAGAAACACGATGCGTTGTTTGAAGAATGGCTCATGCTTCAAGAAGGATAATTGGCTTGTTTTTTGAGTGAGACATGCGTAAGTTTGAGATATGAGGTCTATTATTTCTGTTTCTCTTCTTTTTATTGGGTTGTTTTTATTGGCAAGACCCTTGGAGTCGGCAGTAGATAGTACACTTAGGTTTGATAATGCCATTTATGAAGAGCAGGTTAAAACGGTAAGATTGGTTCAATCGGAGAGTGGTTTTAATTTTCCGATTTATAATTTAGAGGCTAAACGGCCCTTATTGCTTGAATTTGATCAATTTAAAACAGAGCGTGATTTTTATCAATATACCTTGATTCATTGTGATGCCAACTGGCAGCCCACATCAGGAATGGTGAAAACACAAATTCTGGAAGGACAAGGTTTTGAAAATATTGATGATGTGGGATTTTCGAGTGGTACCTTAATGAATTATTCGCATTATCGTGTTCAGTTACCCAATGAAAATACAATGCCTAAAATCAGCGGTAATTTCTTGCTGGTAGTGTATCGAAATTTCGATGAACGAGACATTGTATTATCGCGTAGAATGATGGTTCTGAATGTGGCTGGCGGGGTATCTATGGAGTTGTTGCAATCTAGACAGGTAGATTTACGAGCTACCCATCAACAGGT
>CANGWH010000025.1 GCA_947457565.1 Flavobacteriales bacterium | reverse complement strand
TTAAATTACTATCCCAAATTCAGGCCGATATCCATATCAACAACAATCGCCCCCAAGGCACCTCGGTTACATTGAAATTACCCAACAATCTGTAGCATTCAGTCTGTGGTACCGCGGTCTATATCGCGGCATCGTTTACCTTAAATATAGCCAAAGAAATCACATACAACAGCAACCGAATTACACCAAATTTCAAACACAAAAAGACGGTATACCTTGTAAATTCGCAGCATGCGTTATCATCCTTGGACCCAACGGGTTATTGACCTATTCACCCAAAATGCCAATTTGGAAAAAGCCGATCCCATGGCCAAATACATGAAGAATCATTTCCAATTCCTAGGATTAACATCCCACATTAGAACACAACTACTGTCCCATTTACTCCAAAAAGAGAATTTACCGCAATATTCAGATTTATTTGCCGTCATCAATGAACTGTGGTCACTCCCAGAACGCGAATATCAATATGCTGCACTCACCTTACTCGAAAAAACCCAAAAACAGCTATCACCAGCCCATATCCCCCAAATCCTAGAACTCATTCCACAAAAGAGTTGGTGGGATACCGTGGATGCACTGGCCGGTTCCATACTGAGCAAAATCGTAAAAAAACACCCAGATTCGCTATACACCCACTTTCAACCGCTCATCCAAAGCAATAATTTTTGGGAAAATCGAACAGCCATCATCGTTCAGTTAAAATGTGGTCCGCAAACCAATACCCAGTTTCTAACGGATGCAATCCTACCCCATCGACAGAATAAGGAATTCTTTTTAAGAAAAGCTATCGGCTGGGCACTCCGGCAATACGCCAGAACCAATCCCAACTGGGTAATTGATTTTGTTTCCGAAAATGAACATTCATTGTCTGGCTTATCCAAACGAGAAGCGCTCAAACATATTACATCGTTCTAGTGGTTGAAAATTTGCGATTAAGCGATTGACTGTCAATGGGGGTTGTGCTATAAAAATGTGTATACCCGCCTGAACATTCCCGATAAATGTCAACATTAATCGTTCATCTACAAATTCCATTATCCGCTAATTTAACAAACCATTAATATCTTTACACCATGCATTTTAGAAAGTCTCTCTTCGGCCTTGCCCTATTGCTTACTGGCCTATCCTTTAGCATCTTTTCCTGCGAAACAAAAGAATCTTCCGCGTTTACCAATCCAACGATGAAGGCATTTTTTGACAATAATTGCTCCAGTTGCCACAGCAATGGCACCTACAACGCTGGAAGTTGGTTGTACGATCCTTCCAACGACAAATCCATCCAAGACCATATCCAACATATTTACGGAGAAGTATACGTAAAAAAGACAATGCCCCCAGCAGGTTTAAGTCAGGCCGATATGGCTGCTTTTAAAGCCTGGTATGACGCTGGGCACCCGTCTAATTAACCCCTAACCATTGCCCAATCCTGTGGAAAATAACCCCATTGCCCAATCCGAAATTCATTACAAAAAAGCTTTAGCGGCTTACAAACTCGGAGAAATTTTCGAGGCCAATGTACAAATCAGAAGAGCCCTAGATTTAAATCCGTCCGATGAGCATGTGCAGTTAGCCCGCAGTATCAAAACAGCATTGGGAGAGAAGTCGCTTGTGAAAGCCAAGCAGTTAAAAGAAAACAAGCAAGTTGCTGAAGCGTTGGAAGAAGCTAAAAAAGCGGAAACCGATTTACCGGATAGTTATCAAACGGAGGTTATTGCACTAATCCAAGAATTAGAAAAAACACTAAGCTCCAAAAGTTCCATGAAAAAGTGGATTACTCGTTTGGTAGTGCTATCAACCACCGCGATTGTAATTTGGAGTGTTTGGTATTTATACAACTACAATGATGAACATCAGCGTTGGAAAATGGCCCAAAATAAAGACAACCTTCAGTCGTATCAATCCTATTTGGCCACCTTCCCCAGCGGAAATTACTCAGTTCTTGCGCGTGCAAGGATGAAAGAAATAAGCGAACAAGACGATCAATTGTGGATTCAAGCAATTACCTACCCCTCCAAATCCACGTTATTCAAGTACATAGAATCTATGGAAAACTTGGGCGGTGTACACTTGGACGAAGCCTTCTACATGTTGGATTCCGTTGAATTTAATTTAGCCGCACGAACCGGTACGAAGGAGGCGTTGAGTAGCTATATTCAAACCCATCCTGAGGGTAATTTTATTCAAACCGCCCAACAAATGCTAAAAATATTGGTGACACCCGAGGAAAAACTGGAATTAGTTGCCTACATGAAATCATTTTATGAGCTGTTTCAATCTGGCGCCTATTCCGAACTCTTACAGTATTTTAATCCAGTAACCGCCGTATTCATCAACCAAGCCAACGTTTCCAAGGCCGATTTATTAACCTTGTTTGAATCCAGTAAAAATCCCGATGTTGTGCGTGAAGAAATTCAATTCGATGATTCTTCGGTTGTTGTCACTAAAACCGCCGAAGGAATAATATCCATGAGTTTTATCCTTGACTCTAAACGAGAAGTTAAAGGAGCCTATACGGGTGAAAAAGGGTTTCTAGGCACTAAAAAGCGTGCCCCTTCTACCCAACAATACGCCAATCAGGAAGTACAATTGCAATTGGATAATCGTAAAAAAATCACCCACTACAAGGTAAAATTGCTAAGCTCTAGAAAAACAGCAGCTGAGGAATAAAACTTAGACGAGCATGCAGTAACCCAATTGACAGAAATCTTCTTTGTTATATTGGTATTACCTAGTCGCAAGCATCAAACTATCATTGCGTTATAAATGGTAGAAATTATTATCGGAATTACATTTTTGTATGCATCAAAAAGAAGGGCCGCCCAATTGGGCGGCCCTTCGTGCTTCTAACTATATACTAGCTCTATCTTACTTGCTAATGTTTAGTTTGCGAACAGCAGTGTTCTCACCGCTAGAAATTCGAACGTAATACATTCCGTTGCTCAATCCATGGGCATCCACTGGAATGATTCCGGTGTTATCCACTTGCATTACCTTAACAACAGCACCGGTGGTAGAACGCATTTCGATGGTTACTACTTTACCGAAGTTTTCGCTCAATAATACATTGTAGTTGCCTTCACTTGGGTTAGGGAATACAGATACTCCGCTGCTAATAAATTCATCAGCACCTGCTCTATCCATAACTACCTTTTTGGTGATGCTGCACTCGCAACCGGTTGACTTGGTCACTGCGTACATAGTTACGGTATAAACACCATCTTTTACGAAGTTGTGCTGAACGGCAGCCGCGTTTTGCTTACCACCATTTTCAATGATCCAAGTATAGTTTACGGTACCTTGTGCACCTGGCTTACCTTGTGCATCCATCGGCTCAAACTTCATTCCATAATATCCATACGAATAGTCAGGAGTTGCAATGAAATCACATGTTTTTGGACCTTCGTGGATGATTACTTGTTTGGTGAATGAATCTACGCAACCGCCTTCAATACTTGCTTTTAAGGTAACATTGTAGGTGGTAGTTAGATTTACATTATAAGGGTGAACTGGATCACTCTCGGTAGCGTTGGTACCGTCACCGAAATCCCAATTGTAGCTAATTACTCCCTCTTTCCATTCACTTCCGTTATTGAATGTTACAGGCTCGCCGGCGCAAACATCAGCGGCGCTGAATTGCGCTTTCGGCTGAACCAATACATTCAACGTTTTAGAGAATGTCTCTTTACAACCGTTGTTCAAGGTTACCGTTAACGTAGCTGTTTTAGGGCCTAACGTTGACCACGATTTGCTAGGAGATTCCAAACGAGAGGTACCACCATCGCTGAACGTCCAATCGTAGTTCGCAATAGTATTTACAATGGCAGGGGTTAAATTGGTAAATAGTGTAGGAGTTAATGAACACGCAGGACCGTTGGCAAATTTGGTCTTAGGACTTTCGTCTACAGTTACCGTTTTGATGATAGAATCTTTACAACCAAATTCGGAAGTAATTATTAATTTAACTTTCTTATCCCCAGATGAGCGGAACAAATGCTTAGGAGCACCGGTAGTGCTGATGCTACCATCGTCAAAGTTCCAATACGAACCTAAATTACCGCTGCTAATGGTGCTACTATTTGCAAATACAAACGGAATGTTTTCACAAGCTCCATCGATTACTTTATAATCGGCTTTAGGGTTTTCAAACTGATACACCCGCTGATTCAATTTAGCAATACAACCATTCAAGTTGGCGGTTAATGTCACAACATAGGATCCATTTTTTGAGTACTTATAGGTTGGATTCGCAGCGTTACTATTCCCTTTTCCATCGCCAAAATCCCACGTCAAATTGCTACTGCTCGGCGTAGTTTTGCTGGCAAATTCCAATGGATCGTTGGTACAAGCATTTTTCTTGGCAAAATCAACTACAGGGATTGGGTTTACAATAAAGGTAGTAGAATCAACGCTAGGGAAACCGTAAGGCAAAGTTCTAGCAATCATCTTCACTTTGTAGGTGCCCTCCTTCGTATAAGCAAATACTGGATCTGGAGCATCCGTTTTATCATCGGGGTTACCCGTTCCAAAATCCCATTCAAATTCCATGTTACCCGATGTTACGGTTGATTTATTTTCAAATAAGATATTTTCGCCCAAACAAGCTTGTGTAGGCTTAGTGAATCCTGGTACGATGGTAGGATAAATTAATATGTTACGTTTAATTAATGTATCGCAACCGTTACCTAAATCATTCACGCGAACCGTAATGGTGATGATAGAATCTTCTAACGATTTGTTAGAAGTAACAAAGGATACAATCATGTCAGAACCGGCCGTTGATGGTTGAATCAATGAAGCTCCACTCACCACCGTACCGTTGCTGGTTGTAGCAGAAACAAACGCTTCCCAATTATCGCCGCCGCCATTTCCTTTGTAATCTTTGTTGCCGTAGATACGTGGAGAATTTACAGCATACTCAACTTTTTGACCCAATACCGTTACATCGTTTGATTTTGAAGGCTGATAATAAGCCCAAGTTGGTGTAGAGGTATACGTCATTACCCCACCCCCTGGAGCTGGCTTAACAAAGGTGGTGAAAATGAATGAATCGTTGCTATTTTTATCATCGGGCAAATCCACAAAAATGGCAATTCTTGCAGGTCCATAATTATTCAACACCAACGGAGTTGGGAAAAACACTTTTACGGTATCGCCTTGCGCTAATTGCTTAGTCACCAAACGAGAGATTTTTGGACCGCCATTTACTGCATAACTTACGTTGAAGTTTCTTGCTTTATCGTAAGCATAGTTGCTCTTCAAAATCAACCAAGTTGCACCGGTAGTATAACCTGCACAAACGGTAGAAGGGACAGTAAAGTTGGTAGAAACCGCCTCTAAATCGGTATTGGTTTCCAAACCACCGCGATCGTGTTTGGTTTTATTTCTTTTTACGTTATTAGCGTCTTGATCCGTTATCGCTCTATAATCAACGTTGTTCTGAACCGTCCAAGCACCGGGTCTCCAATCGTGAGTAGCTTCATTTACCCATTTTGGATCGTCGCCATTATCGCGAGAACCATTCATACCGGCACCACTGAAACCAGCCCAATCCGTATAGTTGGTACCGTTGAAATACCAATAGGGATAAGTAAAATTATTGTTCAATGAATACGTATTATCGTTAAATTCCTTCAAGTTAGCAGGATTGCTGTAACTCAAATACATGTATAAATAACGATAATAATTGGTGTTCGGACCGAAGTTTTTAAGGTCGATTATATTACCCGTAAACCATACCGTATGGTAATACAAATAAATATAGCAATAGATATAGGACGATCCTGGTGTGGGTGCATTAGATGTATTACCAACGAAGGTGTTATTTCTAACCTCAGCCGTAAATGTGCCACTCAAACCTGAATAGATATAAATGTAAATTGTATTTGAACGATTACCCGCAACTACGTTATTACAAACTTGGAAGTTGTTGTAATAATATAGGTAAAAATAGAAATAACCGGTTGACCCTGTTACTTGATTATTTACTACATAATTTCTATTTGCCTTCCAGTTATTGGTACCATTGTAATAATAAACGTAAGCCGCATACATGTAGTTTACGGTGCTATTTCGCTCCGCATGGTTATCTTCAAATTCATTCCATACATAGGTGTTTACTTTACCATAGTATAAATAGAAAATATACAAATAACCGCCTGTAGCACTATTAAGTGCGTAGTTTCCATTAAATTTAATATCGGTTGGATAATACACGTAGTAATCATACGATACAGATGATGTTGAAGTGCCATCTACATTATCTACGTAGTTGTTGGTCATATCGATAAAGGTTGGATAGTATACATAGTACACATAACGAGAACCTGTTGTATAATAAACATCCTTAACCGAGTTTTTATCCATGATAAACTTGTAGGTTGCATTTCCATAAGGGTAATACACATAAAACCCATAAATGGTGCTTAAATTCGTTGTGGTGAGGGTTGCACCTTTAAAAGGCAAATCGTGAATGCTATTACCGCTTATCATGGAACTTCTTCCTGTACCGTACGGGTAATAACTATAAATTCCATACAAAGTAGCACTTCCACCTCCAGTAGCATTGTTACGAGAGATATCGTTGTTTACCACCTGAACACCGTTACCATAGTTAACGTAAATACCATAAAAATAGAAGTTGGTCATGATACAACCTTCCATGGTATTGTTTTGAGCTACAGAGGTGTAATCTGCTGTATTACCATTAATAGTTACACCATAATAAGGCCCAGTACTACCCGTTTGGGTATACATTTTACAATTTTTAATTACATTGAAATTACCAGGGTTAGTTAATGCTGAACTTCCCGCCGATGTAGGGCTACTCACCGATGTACTTAAAGAAATATAATAGGTAAGTGAACTCGTTCCAGCATACGAAGTAAAAGAAACGTCACAACCGTTAATTTCATTATAGTTTGCGTTATTGGACAACCAAACCCCCCCAGGAGTAGCAGCATTTGTATTTTCGATTATTACATTTTTTACGGCTATATAATCGGCTCCATTCAAACGTAGCACCGCATTAGTAAGTGCGGTTCCGCCTTGCAACTTCTTGCTGTTTCCATTAATCGTTACCGTGTTCGTAGCACTAGAACCCGTATTGTTATTCAACTGTATAGCAGCCGCTGTGTTCAATTCATCGGTCACTACATTTACAGTAACGGGACCAGTAATTGCAGCAGCATTGAAGGCCGTAGCAAACGCTGTCCAAGTCTGGAAATTGGTACCGCCTGTTACTGTCGCACTGTTAATTGTGTAAGTCCCGTTCAACTGCGCCTGCAACTGACCGCCAAACACCAGTGCTGTCAGGAGCATACCGCCCCTGATCGCACTTTTGATATAATTTCTAAATTTCATATTCTTATTTTTTTAGAGAGATTTCTCTATTTACTTAGTTTTCTGTTTTTTCTTTCTTACTTAGTTACTATTAATTTCTCTGTTACTTTTTCGCTAGCCGTTGCAATCGTTACCAAATACGTACCCGCTGCAGCACCCTCCAATTGGAAGTACTCGCTGCCGATGCCGCCCTCTACTCTGCTCTGCTTCACTACTCTACCCGTCATATCCGTTACTGTTACCACTGCCGCCTCGTTGCTATTAAAGTTATAACTCACCTGGAACTTGCCATCGGTAGGATTGGGGTGTACCATTACTTTCTGACTCAACGTCAACTCTTCATTGCTCAAGAAACTGTTTTCGCAATTCGGGGGGAACTGTACATACACCGGACGCAATACCACTTGGCTCTTGTTGCCACTTGGATCCGTTACCTGGTAGTTGATGTAATAGATACCCGCACGGTAGATGTTTACGTTATGACTCAATACTTTTACCAAGGGCAACAACTCATCGTTTCCATAGTAGTTATCTTCTACGGCCAAATCGCTCATTGCCCAGAATGGAGTTCCTGCACATACATTCACCGCTGAGGTGATGATGCTTGGTGCCTGACGGTCTACCACCTTCACGTAACGCTTCTTGGTGGTGCTGTTACCGCTCTCGTCCGTTGCCTTAAAGCTCTCGGTGTACAAGCCCAATACGTAGGGATTTACCTTGCCGCTGCGCTCTACCGATATCTTGGTGCTTACGTAGTAGTTATCAAATACTGTTACTGATTGTGAACTGTAAGGGGCATTTACCTCATGGAATACCGTATCAGGGGTATTCAACGCGATCTCCGGGGCAATGTAATCATCCACGCGGTAATTGATGGTATAGCCATCTTCCACCGCCTTGTTGCCGTGGGGGTCCACCGCATAGTAAGTAATAGGATATGTAGCACGTACCAACGTATTCACCAAGCCATTATAACCCGGTACTTTGTTTACCAAAATACTTCCGTTACACGTATCAAAACCCGTAACTGCATCCACAAACAAGGTTCCAATCTGTATCTGTACCTCTTCGTTGTTTACCAATCGCTTACCGTAAGAGAAAATACCCGGTTTCTTCGTATCTACAACCTTCACCACACGTTGGGTTGTGGAAGTATTACCTTGAGCATCTGATACAGTGTATGTCAATGAGTAATTGCCCACTTTTGAGGTGTTTACCACGCCAGTAGTAGCAATATCGCTACTTAAATTACCATCGGTATTATCATTAGCTACCGCACCCTGTTCGCTATACACAGCGCACTGCTCTACCGCTACGGTATCTTTACCCAACAAGGTCAATACCGGTGCGGTCTTATCTAACACCACAATCACGGTTCTGCTTACGGGGCTAGCTTCGTTACCTGCCGCATCCACAACACGGAAATTTACGCTGTAGGTTCCAGGCGTAGTGCAATCCAAATCGCTAGTCACTACCACCTTATTGGTTAAATCCCCTTCCGTTGGATCCGCTGCCTTGTAAGTAGTATAGGTGGATTCAGACCAGCAGCCCTTGGCCGATGCCGAATTCTTCTCTACCCGTACTACCGCATCACCCAACAAGGTAATTACCGGCGCGCGTTTATCGTTCTTCAACGTGATTCCGTAGTCTTCAAACTCACCCACGATATTTACACCACACGATGTATTGCTAAATCCTCCATAGGAAGTAGCTACTCGCATGCGGGTTACCCCTTCAAAACAATCCTTCAAATCAGGCACCCGGAATTTTGCATTGGCCTTGGTACCACTGATGGTGCCTGAACTCAATATCATTTCGTTATCCGAGAACACACCATCGATGTTGTAATCGATCCAAGCCTTGAAGTTCGCTGTGTTTGAATTGGTACGGCGAGTTAATATCACGCTGTATTGAGATCCATAACTCAACGCAATGTTGAAGTTATCGGCATAATCCGTATAGCTGGATTCACCTACTGCCGAAGTGTTTTCCAATAAACTTACGCTGTCTTGCAACAATTCTACTTTCGAAATCGCTACGTCACTGGACAGCATATCCGTAGTAGGTACGCAATATTTTACTGCAATTACGTACTTCGTCTTGATTACTTTTTTCTCTGTAGCCGATCTACCTCCCGCTCTGTTCCATGCACGCAACGTGAAGGTATACGCTCCACCCGCATTGAAAATTAATTGGGGGTTGCGACTGCCAGAATTAGACGTACCCGCGTACGAGAATGTTGCAGGGAATATGCTCCATTCAAACTCCGATGCATAATCAGTATTGGTCTTCAAAGTGATAGATTCCCCTACTTTGGGTCGCAAGTTGCTTGCGGTAAAGTCTAACTCTTTGGGCTCGGTGGGTGTGATTACGGTGATGTTTTTACAGGCAGTATCGTTTCCGTTACACACTTCAGCAATTAAGCAAACCTCAAAGGTTCCGTCCGTTCCAAAGGTATGGGTATACGCTGCTTCGCCTTGGCCATACCCATCGGTTCCGTCAATCATCCAGTTATAATTTACAATCCCTTGCGCTTCTTTTACCGCTTCGGTAAAGGTCACCGCTGTTCCGTTACCCACTACTGTGTAAGGAGTGGTATAGTCTGATTTTGGTTGTTTGGTTGGGAACAATTCTGAGTCCCATATAGCGATGAATCCACTGTCATTATTAGCACTATTGGATTCAAACGTAATATACATAGAGCCACTAAAGGCCTTAAATACTGAACTGCGCATTACCGATTGGTTTACGCCAGTGATTCCACCCGCTGGGGTCAGCTCTTTTCCACTCTCGTCTGGTCCGTCATAAATACGCAAACGATCACCGCCATCGCCCAACGATAACTTCAATTGGTTGAATGTTAATCGAATTTCTTTGGCTCCGCAAGGCAATATTTTAAAATAGTCGATGCTGGTTTTACGGTTATTCCCGTAGTTTACATCCTTGCCTCCGTTATCGTACAAGATACCCCCTTGGTTGGTAGCCAAATGGTTAGGCCCCAACAAGAATTCTCCGGGAGGCACTACTTCTATATAACGTGCCTTGCATACTTTGCTGCTAGGTCCTACATCGTTCTCAGAGGTAAGACACACTTCCCACCAACCCTCTTCATCAAAGGAAAAATAGGGGTTTTGTTGGGTTGATGTGTAGACAATCGCGCCGGAAGGTGAGGTAGCCGTCCAATTCCATTTATAGGCTCCGTTGGTGCTCAAATCAAACATTTGGGCCATATAAAACACTTCCACCTGGTTCGTTCCTGCGATGAAATCCGCCACAGGCGCCATGGTAGGCTTTTCAATTTTTACCGATTTTACAATGGAATCCTTCAATCCGCAGAACTCTTGGTTCAATTGTACATTGTAGAATCCAATGTTAGACCAACTTGCTCTGCCCTTAGGACCTACAGAGGTTACCGGAGTAGCACTGCTAAACTTCCAAGTCTGAGTATATGCATTGGTGGTAGAGGTAGAGTTAAACGTGATGGGCGTCTTGATGTAGTTAGGGCCTACTGGAACTGTGAAATCCGCTTGTGGTGGGTTTACCGCCTTTACGTTGATTTCAAAATCCATGATGTTCCCCTCGTTGGCTACGCTTCCGCATCCTTGGCTGGGTAAAAACGACAAATACATACAACGAATACGCAAAATCCTTTTGCCTGCAGGGAAATTTCCGCAGGGAATTTGCAGTTGTGCCGTCTTTGTTGCATTCGATGCTACCTGACCGATCGGGCCGTTTGCTTTACCAATACACTCAGCGGCAGAGAAACTGTTATCCCCGTCCATATCGATCCACACACCCGCATATTCTGCATAGTTACACGTGTTCTCAATAGTAATAGTGATTAACTCCCCCGGAGTAACATCCATGATGGCTCCATTGGTCATTAGTTTGTTCGTTGGACCTGTGTTGTTACAGTTTAAACCACTGTAACTGGCCGTTGTCCCCGCTGCATTTTTGATGATAACACCGGAAAACCAATCCAGCGAACATCCGGTGGTGTTCGAGGCACTGCATATTTGCGCTTCAGCCTGGCTAAACCAAAGACCGAAACTACAAGCAATCAGCGCAGCTCGAATTTTCGTAAAAGTAATTTTCATACGTATAATTTGGGTTAATATTTTATTAAAAAACATTGCAAATTAGAGGTTGAATACCACCCAAAAAAGAAATGCAAATCGTTCTAAATCCCTTTAAATACAAGGGAATACCCGTCACTAAAAAAAATATTCGTAGGTTTTTTTTTACTCCAATGGAAGCAAATTGACCACCAATGCCATAGTTATGTAAAATTTCTATAACTAGTCATAAAATACCATAATTTTTTGGTGGAAATCAATCCAAAATTCTGCTTGGAGAAATTGCCAGGATAAGCGTCGACTAAAAAAAAATAGCACCCAAAAAAGTGCTATTTTTTACAATGAGATGACAAAATTATTGAATCGTCAATTGATTATGAAGTGGACCATCGAGCAGACAATTCTACCAAAACATCGGAGCTCTTTTTCATATCCTGAACAAACACAAATTCGTGCTTACCGTGGTAGGCCATTTCACCGGTAAATAGGTTTGGGCAAGGTAAGCCCATAAAACTCAATCTACTCCCATCGGTACCTCCCCTAGCCCGGGTTAATTTAGGCTCAATTCCCACGGCTTTGATGGATGCTATGGCAAATTCCGAAATACGGGAGTCTTTATCAACCACCTCTTTCATGTTCCTATATTGTTCTGTAATCTCAACTTCGGCTGTTGCACCGGGCCAACGTGAAACACAATCGTTCATCAAGGTGGTAAGTCGAGCTTCATGCTCGGCCAACATCGACGTTTTAAAATCTCTTACGATAAACTGTACCCAAGCGTGCTCGGCAACGCCACCCATGGTTACAGGATGCACAAACCCCTCTGTGCCTTCGGTAGTTTCTGGACTCCAAGAATCCTTAGGAAATGAATCAAGAAAATCGGCAGCTACTTTCAACGCATTCACTAATTTCCCTTTCGCATACCCTGGGTGAGCACTGATTCCATAAAAATGCACCTTTGCGGCATTGGCACTGAAGGTCTCATCTTCGTAGCAGCCCCTTTCACTGGCATCCAAGGTGTACCCGATATCGGCACCTAGCTTATTCATGTCCAACTTATCTACTCCCCTCCCAATTTCTTCATCGGGGGTGAACAACACCCGAATATCCCCGTGCGGCAACGTTGGGTTTTCTACCATTCGCTGCACAAAGTCCATGATTACCGCAATCCCTGCTTTATCATCGGCCCCTAACAAGGTTGTACCACTGGCTGTAATGATATCATCCCCAATCCGCTCCAATAAATACGGATGATCGTTGGGGGAAATCACCTGACTGGAATCGTCCGGCAATACAATATCTCCTCCCTGATAATTTTTGTGAATTATCGGTTTTACCCCTGTACCCGAGCAATCGGGAGAAGTATCCATATGAGCACAAAAGCACAAAACCGGTTTTCCAGAACCTACATTGGAAGGCAATGTGGCAAACACGTAGGCAAATTCATCCATGTACGCATCGGACAAACCCAAATCCAACAATTCTTGAACCAATACTCGGCCTAAATCCTTCTGCTTTTCGGTACTTGGAAAGGTGGTACTATTGGGGTCGCTTTGCGTATCGATTTTTGCATACTCGCAAAAACGTTGTTCTATGGTCTTACTATTCATTCGGATTAAAATAAATCAATTATGATTAATCGGTTAAACTAAGTCGGTTAAACTCATTTCCAAGGCCTTGGCACTCAAGCCGGTATTTTTTGGGTTGAATTGATGCAAACGCATAATACTAGAGCGGATAATTCCGCTCACATCCTTAAAAATTGCGGTATCGGTAACTTCGGCATCTTGCTTCATTAGATAGCCAAATACGCGAGCCATTCCGCAGTTTGCAATAAAATCAGGAACCACAGCAAATTGAGAATCTGCCAATTGAGAAATAGGTCCCATAAAAATTTCCTTATCGGCAAAGGGCACGTTGGCCCCGCAGCTTACTACTTCTATACCTGCTTTTGCCATGCGCAATACTTGGTCTTCGGTTACCAATCTGCTGGCGGCGCCCGGAATAAAAATCTCTGCGGGCAAATCCCAAATTTTGGCATTTACTTCTTCAAAACTCATCATACCATCGCACTTCAACGCATTGCCATCTCTATTTAAAAACAACTCAACTACTTCTTCATATCCCAAGCCTTTGGGATTGATTATCCCGCCATTTCTATCGATTATCCCTCCAATTCTTACTCCGTATTTAGTAAGGTAAAACGCAGCTGCGGCAGCCACATTGCCCCACCCTTGAATGATAGCCAATTTACCGTTGAGGAACCCACCATAAACTTCGTAATAATGCCTAACACCTTCCGCAACACCCCATCCTGTAATCATATCGGCAATGGTATAACCGCGATCTAAGGCAGGCGTAAGCTCCACATTATCAATGGGTAACAACACCCCTTTTTGTAATCGGCCGATGGCTTTCAACTTCTCTTCCGGACTATAGGAAGTTAGGTGACCATTCACTACACCCTCCTGAGGGTGCAAAATATCTAGCGCAGCCGTCATGGGAATTACTTCGTGAATTTCGTCTACGTTTAAGTCTCCTCCAGTACCATAATAATTCTTCAACAATGGCTTCACCGCTTTATACCAACGCTCCAAAACCCCTTTTTTTCGGGGATCGGCAGGGTCGAAATTAATTCCACTCTTTGCTCCACCGATGGGCGGACCCGCAACCGTAAATTTCACCTCCATCGTTTTGGCCAAACTCTCCACCTCTCGTTGATCTAACCCTACTCTCATACGAGTTCCACCTCCTGCAGCTCCGCCACGCAGTGAATTGATCACCACCCAGCCTTCGGCCTCGGTTTCACTGTCTTTCCAAGAAAATACGATTTCGGGTTTTTTGCCTTCAAATTTGGCTATTAGTTGTTGCAGTTTGCTGGACATATATATCTATTGAGATTCCTAACTTTATTTCTTCTGAGACTCCTACCGATTTACCTTTGCTATTCCTAAATGAAATTTTTACAATTTGCCGATCAGCGATGAAAAGTCGCCATCCAATGAACCCGCCACGTGATCCATTTCGGCACCCGTAGCACTTGCTTTAATATTAATGCTGTTCGATACTCTAGCGGCACCCAACAAAGCAAAAATCAACGCCTCCTTGTAATTCACCAATTTTGCATCGGGAACCACAATTTGGGCCTCTGTTTCGGAACGTAAATAATCCACCAAGGTGGTATTGAATGCACCTCCGCCCGTTACCAATACAGAACAATCGTGCAAGGGCTTCTCTGTCAACGACTCCATCGCCGACTTCACTTGCATAGCCACATGCATCACCAAGGTTTTCATTCTATCTTCTACCGGCTGATCATCGAAATCACGCACCAAATGCCAAAAATTCTTATTAATCCACTCTCTGCCCAAGCTCTTGGGATAAGCCTTACTGTAATAGGGTATCTCATTGAGTGCATTCAACAGTGGGTAGATTACACTGCCCTTATCGGCAATTTCCCCATTCACATCGTACGCCTGATCCATTTCGCGGGCAAGTCTGTTCAATACAATATTGCACGGTGCGATATCGAAAGCAATTCTCCTGCCATCGTGATGGGCCGAAATATTAGAAAAACCGCCCAAATTCAAACAAAAATCGTAATCATTAAACAACAGTTCATCCCCAAAGGCTACCAGCGGTGCTCCCTCGCCACCCAAGGCTACATCGGCGCGTCTAAAATTGCTAACCACCGGAATTCCACAAAAAGCATTCAAAGTGGCACCATCGCCCACTTGAGCGGTTAACCACTGGCCCGGCGCATGAAAAATAGTATGTCCATGCGAAGCTATCAAGTCAATATTATGACCCGTTTCTTTTACAAATGCCGATACCAATTCACCCAAATATCGTCCATAAAAAATATCTGTTTTCGCATATAGCTCCGCATTTTGATAACGCAGTTGCGACAATCGAATTCTCCATGTTTCGTTATACGGAATAGTTATTCCCTGTATAATTTCGCCCTGCCAACCGGTAGAACTTTTTTCAACATTACATAGCGCCAAATCCACCCCATCCATGCTACTCCCACTCATAATTCCTAATACTTTCATGCTATTTTACCCTTGATTTAACCGCAAATTTAACCACAATGAACTCGATTTTGATGGTTTTTTTGTAACTATGCGGATCAACCGTTGATTATGAAACGCAAAGATTTTTTCAAAAAAGGTCTCGGAGCCGCTGTTGCCACTACATTTATTCCCAATCCTTGGCTTCTTGGAAATGCCGATAATAACCATCAATTTCCTTCCAACAACCGTTCAGCCCTTCCTGACGATACAGAGCCCCAAGCAACTAGCGAATTCCCTACCTATGGCAATCTGGAAAACCCGCTTTCCCTAGACTGGGAGCGCGTTCGCAACGAGTTCTCGATTAATCCTAAACTTATTTTTTTGAACAATGGCACCATGGGAATTACTCCCGCTCCCGTGCTTAAATCCTTAAACGACGCTTTCAACAAAGCCGCCAGAGAAGCAGCCTATCCCCATGCCGATGGTTCTTTAGAAAAATTAATTGCCGAAATCACGGGCGCCAAGGATACCGAAATCGCCATAACCAAAAATGTTAGCGAAGGTGTAAATCTCGCTTGTTGGGCCATGGACTTAAAAGCCGGTGACGAAATCCTCATAACCAAACACGAACATGTTGGCGGGTGCGCACCGTGGTTGCACCGTGCACAAATGGATGGGGTTAAATTGGTGGTAGTTGAGTTAGGTACGGATGCAATATCCACCTACGCGAATTTCGTTGCGGCCGCCACCATCAAAACCAAAGTCTTAGCCATACCTCACATCCCTTGCACCATCGGCCAAATTTTACCGGTAAAAGACCTCTGCGCTTGGGCGAAAACTAAGGGAATTATTACCGCCATAGACGGTGCCCATCCCTTGGGCATGGTGCAATTTAACATCAAAGAATTGGGATGCGATTATTACAGCGGTTGCTTGCACAAGTGGGTACTCGGCCCCTTAGGAACCGGCTGGTTTTATGCATCGGAAGAAATTTTAGCTAAATCAGCAATCCGACATGTAGCTGCGTATTCCGTTGATAAATTTGATATGAGTACTACACCGCCAAGTATGGGTGAATTGGTGAATAAAACCAGTCGATATTCCTACGGCACCTTTAGTGGCCCACTGTATTCAGGCGCCAAAACCGCCTTGAAATTCTACCAACATTTAGGCCCCAAAGCTGTTGAAACCCGTGTTAAATATTTATCGGCCTGTGTATATTTCGAATTATTACTATTAAATCAAACCATCGCATCAAAAACATTAATCTCGGATAAAAAAGAGAAATCCAGCACCACAAATAAAAAATCCACCCAAAAAACACCGCAATTATCGGATTGGTTATCCTTTCTTTTTGGGACTCAATCGTGGATCCATACCACCGAAAAAGAAACACCCACTGCTACTGCCTGGGACAATAAATCCATCTATAATTGGGCCATCAAACACAGAGAAACCTCCGCATTAAGTGTACTAACCCCGTGGGAACAAGAATCGCGAGGAGCACAAATTGGATTTAGGATTACCCCCGGAAAACAGCCCTCACTGAGTCAAAAATTCTGCGATTTTGCCCGTAGTAAAGGTATGATTTTACGGTATGTAGGTGAAAATAACATCGATTGTGTTCGGGTTTCCACACACTACTACAACAACCTCAAAGAAACGGCCACCTTCGTAGAACATTTAAGGGAATTCCTTACTCAAGAATCTGTATTGTAGAACTTCGCAATATCTTTGTGTACCATGTCGCACCAAGAAGATTTTGTCGAGAAATTCAATGCTAATTGGAACAACGGTAGCGATAAATTTAGCCTAACAACATCGGGTACAACGGGCAATCCTAAACCTTGGATATTGGAGCGATCGGTTTTAGAATGGAGCGCCAACAGCACCAAACTGGCCTGGTTAGAAGATTTACCTTTGCACCAATATTGCTTTTTACCTACATGGAAAACGGCGGGGTTCATGCAACTTGTTAGAAGCAAAGTATGGCAGCAGCCCATCGAAGTTTTCGAACCACAAACAAATCCCTTATTGGAGGTTTCTCCCAACGGTGGAATAACATCATTAACCCCCATGCAGCTATCAACTATTCTGCAAAACGAACGCAGTACCCAACATTTGAACAAATTTGATGCAGTACTTATTGGAGGCCAAGCACTGCCAGAGGATTTAGCCTTATTTCTAATTACACAATGTCCCCATCCCCGATTCATTGAAACCTTTGGAAGCACCGAGACAGCCTCGCACTTCGCCGGCCGCATTATTTCACTCGGCTTAGGGCCTAATTCACCCAATAGGAAAACAATGGAACAATCCAATCCCGCTGCGATAAACGAATTTTTTTTTACCGCCATCCCAGGAACACAGATAAAAATCAACCCATTCACCAGTCAATTGGAGGTAAAAAACCCAACTACACAAAATCAATGGTTAACCACCAACGATTTGGTCGAATTAATTGGTAATAAATCGTTTCGTTGGATAGGTAGAAAAGACTTGGTAATCAACTCAGGGGGTGTAAAAGTGCAAATCGAACCGCTAGAATCCCAAATTTCATTGCTCACCGGTTGGCCCATCGGAAGTTTCTACCTAGTTGGAAAATCCGATCCAGTATTGGGGGAAAAAATCGTGTTAAATACCTTGCATAAGGTAGATCAAGAACAACTTGAATTTTGGTTTTCTAATTTACCGCCCTATCATCAACCCAAAGAAATTCATACTGTAAACAGGATTCCTTTAACCGATACAGGCAAAATTCAACGGAAAACACCCGAACTATAGGCCATAAGACCAATAGGAAATAGGTAAGCAAAAACTTTTATCCAAAACGATTTCCGCATCAACGAAGTGGCTTCGGCAGAGAATCCATTTTCGACTAAAAATTGCATAGACTTACTATGGGACCACAGCATTACGAATACCAAAAATCCGAAATACGTAATAAAAATAATAGACTCCCAAGCTGCGTACCAAGCCGTTCTACCGCCTAATACTACCACCAAAATATAAACTCCCACAAGAACCATCACCGCATAGAATAACTTCTTTCTACTTTCACGCATTCCTTCTATCCATAGCCCTTTTTCCTCCGCGGTTAGTAACGCTAACGCTTTTTCAGTTAGGTTCCTAACGTAAAAAAGAGCTCCTAAAAATATAGCGGCAATCCCAATAAGTACAACGGGTTCTCCCAGTAAATTCATGAATCAAAGATAGCCAAATTTACTTCAGTAACGATTAAAAAATCAACCCCATACAGCGTGGTGGAAAATCCCAAGCTCAGAATCCTACTGGTTGGTTAAATCAGCCGATTGGCCGGGACAATAATTTCGTAAAACAGCGCTTCCTCTTCTTCGGGTTCCAACCAATGCAGCGCTTCTTTGGTTGCAAAATCTCCGAAATTCTGCTGCGAATCGGCCCAACCCCACCAAGGTTCTATGCATAAAAACGGAGCCCCTGGCTTGGTCCAAAAACCAACAGCATCCCAAGAACTACAATCTACGGTTGCCAACTTTCCCAGCGTTTTGTGCACCAATGTCGCTGTGGAAAATTCCGGGGAACGGAGAACAATAGCATCCGTTGTAAAATACTCGTTATTCAATTCCAATGCCTTGCCGCAATTGAGTTTAAGCGTCTTGCCATTATAATACCCATCTTCTATGAGCCAGCGCTGGGTATTTACTTGAACATCAAACCATAACTCGTGCTCATCCAAGGGCCCCCGCAAGGCAAACCCTGGATGTCCACCCACCGAATACGGCATCATTTCATTCCCTAAATTGGTGGTGCTATACGTTATTTTTACACGGTCCTCTAATAACTGATATTTAACCTTGAAGGAGAATTCAAAGGGATACTGAACCCTAGTAACATCATTACTACAGAGCTCTAATACCAAGAAATTGGCACCTTCCTCTACCAGTTTAAATTGGGAATCACGGGCAAATCCATGCTGACTCATGGGATATCGTTCGCCCTTCCAAACCAATTCATCGTGCATTAATCTGCCAACAACCGGAAATAGATTGGGCGCAGTACGGTTCCAAAACAACCCAGTAGGCTGCCACAATAACCCTTCCCTCCCTATCGAAAATTCAACAAGCTCTGCCCCCTTTAACGCAATTTTTACCGAAAGAGCCCCATGATGTAATGCTACCAAATCTTCCATAGACGTCCACAAAAATATCCATAATCCTTTCTTTACCTATGATTCGCCAAAATCTTTTTGCGTTGGTAAAGGCAACCATTACACCTACAAGGAAATTGATTTATATTTACAAGAATCAAATTATGAAAGGTATACGAGGTACAGGCAGCTTTAGCGCATTGGTTTTGGACGATGAAAAATCAGGCAGAGATATGGCCGAATATTTCTTAAAGGAGTATGCGTCCGACCTGTTTGGCTACGTCTATTTAGTAAATTCCATTGAATCAGCACAAAAGGTTCTGGCTAGCAATTCCATCGATGTTGCCTTTATCGATATCGAATTAAAAGGAGAAAAAGGGCTGGATTTATCCAAACACTTGAATCCCGAAACCTTAATTGTAGTAATTAGTGCCTACCCCGAATACGCCTTACAAGCCATTAAAATTAATGTGGTAGACTACCTCCTTAAACCCATTTTAGCCTCAGATTTTGAGTTGATGATCCATAAACTCAGAGAAAGAATGCTGATTGAAGAACCCATTGAGAATCCTGTGCTCACTTACGAAAACAAAGAAATTCAAGGATCTATGGTGGTTAGAGAGGGCGGTTTAAATATTATTGTTGCCCTTAAAGATGTCCAATTTATTGAAGCCGCAGGTGCTTATTCCAAAATTGTTACCGCAAATAAAAATTATATCGTATCCAAAACACTGAAAGCTTTACTTCCTTTGCTGCCGGATAATTTTACCCGAATACACCGATCTTACATTGTACCACAATCTACTATATCTAGCTTCAAAGGAAATACCGTATGGCTATCCAATGGCAAACAAATAGCACTTTCAAAAACAGGCAGAAAACAACTGCAACAACAATACGGTTATTTCTAAAGAAACAACTTTTCGTTTTTTTTAGCTTATTGTTATTCTTGCCCTCCTTGTTTGGGCAGAATGCTGGTATGTTGCCAGAAATTCAATTATCCGATGGATTACCCGTTCTTTCAACCCGAAAAGTTGTTGTTGATGAAAAGGGAACCCTACTCATTGCAACCGATGCCGGATTACACATTGCCCCCAGCTTCAATACCGCCTACCAAAAAATTCAATCCCAAATGCAAAATCTGCAAATCTGGGATTTGTTAATTCAAGATTCCTTACTTTTTACCGCAACTTACAACAAAGGATTATTCGTATTTAACCGCAATACCGGAAATCTAATAACGTTATTCCCCTATAACTACCTACCTAAAATTAGGCGACTCCGTGTATTAGACAATAAAATCTATTGTATCACAAGCCTCGGGGTATTTGAAATCAATAAACTAACTCCAAAATTAATTTTTTATACACGATCCATTCTGGATGAAGACGGCATTCCCGTTAAACCCATGGATATTTTCATCAGAAATAACCAGTTGCATGTTATTAGTTATGGTTACGATGGGCTTTGGCAACAACAAGCCGCCGGTGTTTGGCGGGATGTTACAAAAACCGTTAAATCAAAAATAAAAAACAAAGAAAATCTGATAGAAAATTACGCTTTCCCATCGTTAACCGCCACAGAAATCAATGGAAACATTTTTATTGGCGGTGTAAATGAATATGTAGTTTGGGATAAAAACGATGAAGTGGTGTGCTACCAAATAAAACATAAACCCGAAGAAAGCTACGCCATTTGGGATTGGGTGCAAACTGGCAATCATATTTACGCCGCCACAGCCAATGTAGATAATTTCAAAACCGGAGGCTTGATCTTGCATAATTCCAAAATAACACTGATTGATCCCCCCCAATGGAACCAATCCGTTTGGTCATGCACCTACGATCCCATTAATTCAAAACTGTGGATCGCCACCAACACAGGCGGGATATTCTTGCAAAATAATCGTTTCCAAAACATTCCCGACCCCTTCCCCCAAGGTCAAAAAAAGGTTATCAATAACATCGTTTATTGCTGGAATAAAGACACGCTTCTCTATTACAATTCCGAAAACCACCACCAAGTATCGTTTCAAACCCTAACTATTCCCGAGAGAATTTGGGATGTTTTTACCGCGGATAATTACATCTACATAATAGGCAGAGTTGGCATTTATAAAATACCCTTCAATCATCCCAATGGAGCAATTCCTGTAAAAGTACAAGAATCCTTGCACGCACAATCCACGCTGTCCATAGGACATAGACATTGGTTATTCCCGATGTACACCCCCTTGGCTTTATACAATTCCAAAACCAATACGCTAAAGAAATTCCCTTTTTTGCATATGGCCGATGCAATGGCTGTCAATCGTAAATTCGGAATTTATCACTCCATCGAAAAAGGATTCTTCATCACTCAAGGTGATACCGTTTATCCGTTAAAAACAACCGGTAAAATCCCCCATTTTTTCTACGCAAAATTTGCTATAACCGCAGAACACCTGCTACTGAATCACGCCAACTCATTAATTCTGTTCAAAATCGACCCAATTAAAAAATCCCTTATTTTCTTGCATCAGTTTTCCCTAACAGAACAATTTCGAGGATTCAATATTGTGAAATTGCAAAGTACTGAACATAGCTTTCTTTTACAAACCCCTACCCATGTCCTGGAATTGGATGTGATTGAACAAAATAATCTTCGAATTAAAAACCAAATTTATCTAGGCAATTATCGAAAAACAGAACTCCTTCCTACTTTTAATAGCCAACAGTTTTTAAGTAGAGGCAATGAAATTCAAAAGTTTGCCTTGCAACAAAACGAAGTTAGCCCTTTTAATTACCTCATATTCAGCAACAACATCAATAACAAACCCACAAAATTTGTTACCAAATTAAACGAAGCTCAAAATTATCAAATCACTATTGCCGGTAGCGACTACCTAAAGCATAACCGCTACGTGTATACATTGCGCTTATTCAATCTTAATTCAATGTCGCAATACCAATATTACTTTATCGGTGGTAATCGATTTTGGATTAATTCCCTTGATAGAGGTAGGTACATTGCTACTCTCCAGAATTTAAATCAACACGTTAGTACCTTATGGATCAGTGTGGTTGATTACTATTTTGATGTTCCTTTCTACTTGATGTTGTTTTTGTTAGTCTTGTTTACCATGGGCGCTTACTTTAACATAAAACAATCCAGAATCAGTGTGCAACGAAGAATTGCCATACTCCGATTGCAAACCTTACGGTTAAATTTCAACCCCCATTTCATCTATAACTCTATGGGATTAATTCAATCCCTGATAGTCCAAAACAATACCAAAAAAGCGGTAGATGTAACCGCCCGTTTAGCTCGATTAAACCGAGTTTTCCTCTCCAATTCAACCAAAGATCTTATTGGGCTAGACGAAGAAATGCGCTTTATTAAAGACTATGTAGATATGGAACAACTTCGCTTTGAAGACGATAACGAACTAAGAGTTGATATTTCACTGCCAAGTAGAACAGACTTATCGCAGTGGTTAATGCCTCCTTTAATTCTACAGCCCTTGGTAGAAAATGCCATTAAACACGGATTGTTGCCCTCTAAAAAAAGAGGTGAGATTTCTATCGAAGTGGTAAAAATAGACGTTGCCACAATTACCATTCGGATTACCAATCCCGTCCCAAAATCTAGATCCAAAAGCCAAAGTACAGGTATGGGGAATAAACTTGTCTCCGACAGAATTGAAGTATTTAATAGTCTATACAAACCCAATTACCAGGCTTCATTCCGTAACTTCACAACAGAAGAGAACAACTACGTTGCCGAATTACTGTTGTTTAAATCAGAAGTTACCCCCCCCCGAAAAAAGAGCTTAATTAATTGAATTACAACGTATTATCTTTGAAAAGGGCAAAAGTATTTCCCAATGCCTTTGTTATGTAAAATTTAAATAATTGTAATTTGAAGGTTATTTAAAACTAACGCTTTTCTTAATAAATACTACCTGTAAACCACTGTATATTAATCATTTATTAATAATTCAAACATATTTAGAATTTTACAGGTCACTTACTTTGTTCGGTCGAATAAAGTACACATGAAAAACATATTCATTCGTTT
>CANGWH010000024.1 GCA_947457565.1 Flavobacteriales bacterium | reverse complement strand
TGTAATTCTTTATATAATTTCTCAGCTTCAGCATATTGGAGTCGCGCTAATTGTAAATACGCTAATAATGATTTGGCTTCGTGAAAATCTGGCTTCAAGTTAAGCGCAATATCCAAGTGTTCTTTTGCTTGTTTCGGTTGCGCGGAATCTAACGCAAGAAGGGTTTCAGCTAACTTATAATGATATAAGGGTTGTTGATTATTTAGTGAGATCGCCCAATTTAAATCTAGTACGGCATCTTTGTATTTTTTCTCATAGAAAAATGCATTACCTCTCAAATAGTACAATTCTGGATTTTCTGGATCTTTATGTATTTTTCCGCTAGCTGAACGAATATCGATGGAATATGTAGTATCGTTTTCGCTTATAAATCTACCATATTTGGTGGATTTGTTACAGGAAGCAATGATTAGAAACCAAAATATAATAATGGCTAATCGGCTCATTTTGTGCTCGGGACGGGAATCGAACCCGTACTGTCATTGCTGACAACAGGATTTTAAGTCCTGCGCGTCTACCTATTCCGCCACCCGAGCGGGGGTGCAAATATACAACTTTTATCTAAATTTTCACGAATTCGCCGAGAGAATTGTTGATTCTATTATGTCGCACGCCTCATGTAATTGATTTTCAGAAATTAACAAGGGTGGAGCAAATCGAATAGTATGGGTATGCGTTTGTTTGGCTAATAATCCGTTGTTTAGTAATTCTAAACAAACATGGTAAGCTGTTTTACTATCGCCGAATGGTCTAATGTCGATGGCATTCAACAGCCCTTTGCCCCGAATATCCAAAATCAAATCAGAATTTATTTCACCTAATCTAGATCTAAATATATCTCCCATAACTGCTGCATTTTCAATCATATTCTCTTCGAGTAGTACTTGTAGCGAAGCAGTAGCAACGGCACATGCCAACGGATTACCACCAAAAGTGGACCCGTGTTGACCAGGGTGCAACACATCCATTACTTCATTAGACGATAATACTGCACTCACTGGCAAAACGCCACCGCCCAAGGCTTTACCCAATATTAAAATGTCTGGCTTCACATTTTCATGATCACAACATAATAATTTCCCGGTTCTACCTAGTCCCGTTTGAACCTCATCGGCTATAAATAAAACATTGTATCTACTGCATAGCTCTCTAACACCTTGTAAATATCCTGGAGGTGGCACAATTACTCCCGCCTCCCCTTGTATAGGCTCTACCATGAATGCGCAAGTGTTTTTATTACTCAAAGCCGCTTCTAATTGACCTAAATCGCCATAGGGAACAATATCATAACCAGGAACTAATGGTCCGAAATTATTATAACTATCAGTATCTTGAGAAGAACTGATCGCCGCAATAGTTCTTCCCCAGAAATTTCCCGATGCGAATACAACTCTTGCTTGATTGCTGGGGATACCTTTAACTTCATATCCCCATTTTCTTGCTAGTTTGATTGCCGACTCCCCTCCTTCTACTCCTGTATTCATTGGCAAAATTCGATCAAAGCCTAAAAGGTTTGTAATATACTTTTCGTAAGGACCTAATAAATTATTGTGGAATGCTCTAGAAGTTAAGGTTAATTTCTTCGACTGTTCTTGCAAAGCAGTAATAATTTTTGGATGGCAGTGTCCTTGATTCACCGCACTATAGGCTGAAAGAAAGTCCCAGTACTTCTTCCCATTTACATCCCAGACTTCTACCCCACATGCTTTCTCAATTACAACCGGCAACGGGTGATAATTGTGTGCTCCATAGGAATCTTCTAATTCGATAAAATAATGAGATTTATCTTCCTTCATAGTGCGAATTTACTACAAGGTATATAGATTTCATGATACGGATTAAAATTAGTAATTTCGAGTCTAAAGGCCCTTGAAATACTCAATGAGATCATTTTTGTTTTTGTCGCTCTATTTGAGCGTTAGCTTAGGGTTCTCTAATTCAATATTTTTCAATTCATTAACAGCTAAAACTTCCACCGACAACTCTAAATCCTTAGGTTATGGAAGAATTAAGTTAATTACATCCATTAACTATTCGATCCATAAAGCTTTGATTGATAGTATTTTTACCTTTGTTGATGCTAGTTTACAAAAAACAGAACTGCGGATTGGCTATAAAATGACTTCCGATATTGAAATTGTTTTATTTAAGGATTTGAATTCTTACCAAGAAGCATATAAATCTTCAAAAATCTATTGCGAGCAACATGATTTACCCAAAGAATTTAGTACAGAAAAAGTTTTGCCCTTATTCATCGCTCAAAATTTCAATGCCATCAAGAGCGATATTCAATTTTTAGTTGCCTATTTCTTGCTCGATGAATTTCTTCATGGAGTTGGAGTAAAACAACGCTTAAATCAAGGAGATGCTGTTCGATTACCTATATGGCTCATTCATGGATATTGCAGTGCAATTTCAACACCATGGAGCGCCAAAGATGCTGACGCATATCTATATTTTTCTGATAAAGGAGACTTTAAAAACAACCATAAAATACCCGCCGAAGCCCAATCTACTTTTGGTAAATTTATATGGCACCATATTTTGTCTAATTCCAACAAAAATATCGAGTCAACAATTTGGTTTACTGTTAAATACACCAATCAGTTAAACGAAGCTTTTATGTTCCAATTTAAACAAGATTTTGATGAATGGTTAAAAAATTTACCCGTAATTAGTAATAAATTAGGAAGTTCGTCCAATGATTTAATCCTACCCAAATTTTTTGAAGATAAAGTAATACAACAAATAACGATAAGCAAAGAAAATACATCGTTAATGCTAATTTCCGATGAAGCATTTGATTATTTAGTATTATCGGCGGAGAATAAGTCACCTAAAATTCTCAAAACCTACCAGTCTTTCGAAAGTATAAATCCCTGGTTCCGCAAAAGAGAATTTCATCTTTGGTGCGATGAATTAACTCATACGTTTAAACTTGCTCAAAGAACTGGTACCGATATTCTTTTCTTTGAGTTTTCAGATGATGGGGAAGTTATTAAAATCGACAGTTTAAATCTCGAATTAAAAGATATTAATAACGGGTTGAATCTTAGTCTTTTTAAATTACTACGGATACACAACAATGACTTTCAGCAGAATATTGAAGGATCCCTTTTAGACGTAATTACAACGGATGTATACAACAAGGATACAATTAATTATTGTATAACCATTTCAAGTATTATTAAATCATCCCCTTTAAATCTGGATAAGCCAAAATTAACACAGGTTTATTTGATGTCATTTTTTAGGTTTAATAAGCATAACTGGCAATTATTAAGAACCGACACCTTCAATGCTATGCCCGTAGTAGGTAGTCTAATGTTAGAAAGTTTTTCTAGGATAAGTTACTCTTGGAGTAATAACAGTCTATGGAAATTAAATTTCATCGAATTTAATGACAAAAACGATATTCAATGGAATACTGGAAATACGATACGATACTTTAAACACACCAAAGACTATAGAAATCGAATAATTGAAACTGGTAAACAGGCTACGCATTCAATTCTAAGTATTATCGACAATTGGCAAGAAAGCAAACAAGATATTATTAATCTATACAAGCAACAGGAGCTATCTAAGGAAAATGCGAATATAAATTTGGATACAATTACTCCTGTTATCCCCGTTACAGGCTTTAATTACATTGGGAATTTCAACCCGCGATCTTGGTTAAATAAAACTAAACAAAACTCGGTAAATCAATATCTTGGAATTTATAACATATCCCCAATCACTCCCAGCTATTATTTAAAACATGCTGGCGTTTATCTAAGTAATTTTGAAAATAGAAACTTTACATACTTAAATAAAATACCACTTAACAATTTAGTAAACAGCCCGTTTACGCCCATAATTCGACTTCATCTGTCCGACAAATTGAATACTCACAATTTAAAATTGATGTTGTTTAGCAATATTGTAGGTTCAAGAAATGGAATGGAATTAGATCAGAGAATAAAAATTTCAAATAATTCCATATTAACCCATAGTATTTGGTGGAGAAATCGAAATTACCTTAATGCTGAAAATAATTTAATTAGAAATTCTACGGTAAATAATAAAATTGGATTTAGCCGATACTGGTTGAATAATTTATTTAGCACAATTGAGAGTAATGTTCGATATGACGCCTTTTATCCAAGAGTCAGTAATTTAAGTCAGACCTTCACTCCATCGACTAGAAGTTTAATTGTTAATTTGCAATTAAGTCTTAATTTGTTTTCTACTAAGGCAATAGTATCCTCGTTGAAACACTGGAATTATAGTATCGCTGCCTCTGTTGGCCATACCTATTTTTATACCGAAAATCAAGGTAATGTAGAGCTCAAGATTGAGGGAATTACTAAAAAATCGATGGGTAAACACGTTCAGTATCGCAACAGGTACTGTGGGATTTATTCTTTTGGTGCAGGGCAAACACTGTATTTATTGGGTGGAAGTGATGGCTGGGTGGATAACCAACAATATATCAATAAAATTCCCGCTATCAAGTCTGAGTCGAATTTTTTAGCACTTGGTTTTGGCTTACCAATACGAGGTTTTCTGTATGGAAATCGGGTTGGGACCTCACTCATTGCCATTCAACAACAACTTGAATTAGAGCTATTTAAATCTTTGATTAATAGACAAATAAGAAATATATTCATTAATGATTTAGTTGTTTTTTCATTTTTTGATGCTGGGTTAGCGTTTGTAGATAAAAGTCCGAAAGAATTAAGCAATCCTTACCATACAAGACAGATAAATAGCAGCAACTACCAACTGTGGTATTCTTCATTGCATAGTCCGTGGATTTATAGTTTAGGAATAGGATTACGCACATATATATTGGGATTTCCACTAAAATATGAATTTTCTATGCCTTTCATGGATAGAAAAATGCTTAAAACTCAACATTTAATCGGTTTACAGTGGGAATTTTAATATTAGTTGCTTGAAAAACGGATGTTATAATTAATTTTGCATTTATACTTCTACTGATGGGATTATTTAGTTTTCTTACCCAAGAACTTGCGATTGACTTAGGCACCGCGAATACATTGATAATATTTAAAGACAAGGTTGTTGTTGATGAACCAAGTATCATTGCTATTGAGCGTCAAACTGGAAATGTTATTGCCGTTGGTAAGGATGCCATGCAGATGTTTGGAAAGGAAAACGAAGGAATTCGTTGCATTAGACCGCTAAAGGATGGTGTAATTGCTGATTTCCAGGCTGCAGAACACATGATACGTGGAATGATTAAGATGTTAAATCATCAAAATCGATGGATAGCGCCACCCCAATTAAAAATGGTTATTTGCATTCCATCGGGCATTACGGAAGTAGAAAAAAGAGCGGTAAAAGATAGTGCTGAACGAAGTGGTGCAAAAGAAGTTTATTTAATACATGAACCTATGGCTGCTGCCGTTGGTATAGGAATAGATGTAACTCAACCGCAGGGGAATATGGTAGTTGATATTGGCGGGGGTACAACGGAGATTGCGATTATTGCCTTGGGTGGTATCGTATGCGATGAAAGTATTCGAGTAGCTGGCGATGAATTTAACATGGACATATTAGAATATATGCGCCGTGAGCACAATTTGTTGATTGGTGAACGCACCGCTGAAAAAATAAAAATTCATATTGGCAGTGCGCTTCAAGAATTAGATTCTCCGCCGGAAGACTATGCCGTTTATGGTAGGGATTTAATGACAGGCATACCTAAGCAGATAATGGTTAGCTACAGTGAAATTGCTCGTGCCTTGGATAAAAGTATAATGAAGGTAGAAGAAGCAATATTAAAGGCGCTAGAGCAATCCCCACCGGAATTGAGTGCTGATATATTGACCAATGGTATTTGGCTAACCGGTGGCGGTGCCTTACTAAGAGGATTAGACAAACGAATTGCTTTGAAAACGAAATTACGAGTAAATATTGCCGAAGATCCATTAAGAGCCGTTGTAAGAGGCACTGGTACAGCATTAAAGAATATTGGAAGATTTAAATTCTTAATGACCGCTTAATTTTACTGATATATGATTGTAATATTCCGTTGGATACGGAATAGGGCTTATCCCCTGCTTTTCGTAGTATTGTTGATTAGTTCCTTGCTACAAATCGTACAGTACAACCTATATCAGCGCTCGGTTTTTTTTAATCAAACCTTAGGGTTTTACAGAAAAATAGACAAAGAAAAATCAGATATTACCGCATATTTTGATTTGAAGCAACAAAACGAAGCGTTGCAATTAGAAAACCAATTACTTCGAAATCAATTATCTTGGAATTTACAGTCCACAGGAGTTTTCAACGAAGTACAAATCAATGATTCTAATACAAAATCATTTGTACGATTTGAACAGATATCGGCTCAAGTGGTTAAAAATTCAACCAATAGGAGAAATAATTTCATAATTATCGACAAGGGTAAGAAACATGGAATTAGTAAGAATATGGCGGTTGTTGGACCTAACGGAATTGTGGGAATTATTTTCGAATCAAAAGACAATTACTCTTTAGTACTTTCCGTATTAAATTCAAAATTTGAATTAACGCCTTATATTAGAGAAATAACATTAAATCAGGGAGTTATTAGTTGGGACGGCAGCAATCCTAGATTTATTGACCTGTTGGAGGTTAATCGATTTGAAAAAGTGAAAAAAGGGATGAAACTATTCACCAGTAATTATTCGTTGATATTTCCAGCGGGAATTCCCATAGGAACTATAAATGATGTTAAAACTTCGTTAACCTCAAATTTCCATGAAATAACCATCCAATTAAGTACTGATTTTACCCGATTAAATCAGGTAACGGTAATTAAATTAAAGGAACAATTGGAATTAGAACAAATTCAGCAAACCATTCAGCAAAACGAAGAAAATGAATAGTTGGTTAAAATGGTTTTTTACCGCATTAGTTTGGGCTTTAATCCAGGTATATCTGGTGGATCAACTAAATATTGCATGGTGGATTAAACCCTTACCCTATGTTTACTTTATTTTTATTTTGCCATTCGACATTAATAAATTCGGCAATCTTGTGATTGCTTATTTTTTTGGATTATCCATTGATATTTTATCTGGCACCATAGGTATACATACAGCATCAACATTGGTGACGATTTTTGTAAAGCATTTCATCGATCATCGTTTTTTTAATTTAGACTCAATTCAATTGCAGGGTAATAACACGATAAATGAACAGGCGATTGGCAGAATGTCTTATATTGGTTATGCTTTTTCAATTATTTTTATTCACCATTTCTTATTTTTCTTGTTGGATTATTTCAATCTAACACAACTGCCATTGATTTTCTTACTATCGGCCACTTCGTCTATAATAACCCTAATCATTGTATTTTTGGCTTCAAAACTGACTCGGATACAATAACATGGAAAATTCCGGTAAACGAATTGTATTTAAATCGCTAATTGTAGTAATTTTTGTACTTTATTGGATTCGATTAATTAATCTTCAATTAGGAGAAAAGGACTATGAAAGTATTGCCATAAACAATGCCCTAAATAAAATTACACTGTATCCGTCTAGAAGCAATTTATTTGATCGGCATGGGAAATTAATTGTTTACAATACCCATATTTATGATTTATCTGTTTTCCCTTTTGAAATTAAGGAATTAGACACAGCACTATTAAGTAAAATATTGGAATTACCTGGAGCGGATTTACTTCATTTGCTTGAGGATGCCAAAGTGAAAGCGGTTAGACGGCAAAAGAACAATGCCAATAATAAATCCACTACCTTTTACAGCAATTTATCGGCCCGACAATTTGCTTTTCTCCGTGAAAACATGTTCCGTTTAAAAGGTTTTTTTATTGAATCAAGAACAGATCGACAATTTGCGAGTAAATCGGCACCCCACGCTCTCGGATATTTGGGAGAAGCTAATGAAACACTGCTTGAAAGCGATGAATATTATCAACCTGGTGATTTAGTAGGTATCACTGGTTTAGAAAGATTTTACGAAAAAGAATTTAGAGGAATAAAAGGAATAAAAACCGTTTGGCAAAATAGAAAATATGAGCAAAAGGGCGAAGTAAAAGATTCTCAATTTAATTATCCCAGCGTAGCCGGTCCAGATGCTACCTCTACTCTCGACATTGAGGTGCAAAATTATGCTCGACAGTTATTAGAAGGGAAAAAAGGGTCAATTGTTGCAATTGAACCTAGAACAGGTGAAATTATAGCATTCGTAAATTACCCCGATTATGACCCAAATACATTGGTAGGAAGATCAAGGGCCAATACATTTAAATCATTATTAACGGACCCCGTTAAACCATTATATAACAGAGCCGTAAAAGGCGTATATCCTCCTGGTAGTACCTTTAAAACAGTGATGGCGGCTATTGCTTTACAAGAAGGTGTTTTAGAACCAGAAACTACTCACGGATGTGGCGGTGGTTATCGACTTGGCAATATACGAGTTGGCTGTCACCCTCATGGGGGACCATTGGATGTACGAGGTTCATTACAAATTAGTTGCAATAGTTATTATTGTCAAGTTTTCCGGGATGTAATCGATAATCCGAAGTACGCTAATGTGAAAGAAGGGTACGCTGTATTAGAAAGACATTTGCGTTCATTTGGATTGGGCAGCCCTTTAGGAATTGACTTGATGGGAGAAAGTAGAGGAAATATACCCAGTGTAAATCAGCTAAATAAACGACATGGAAAAAGTTGGAAAAGCAGCACGGTTATTTCCTTAAGTATTGGCCAAGGAGAAATATTATTAACTCCACTCCAAATTGCGAATTTAGCAGCGATTATGGCGAACCGAGGTTGGTATATTACGCCTCATTTAATTCGAACAATAGATGGTATAACAGATACAGCTTGGCAGAGGAAATTTAAATTTAAACATTATACCTCAGTAAATCCTATGCATTTTGAAACAGTAATTGAAGGCATGGCGGGGGTAACATTACCAGGTGGAACAGCGAATGGAACTGGAATACCGGGTTTAGAAATTTGCGCTAAAACTGGAACAGCACAAAATCCACATGGTAAAGATCACAGTGTTTACATGGCATTTGCTCCGAAAGAAAACCCACAAATTGCCATTGCTGTTATTGTGGAAAATGGAGGATATGGCGCTACCTATGCTGCCCCTATCGCCAATTTGCTTATTGAAAAATATTTAAATCCGGGTAAAGAAACACAAAAACCGGATATGGAAAAACGAATGTTAGAAAGTAAAATTCAATAATTATGAATTCCTATAACAATCAGCGGCAAGAATCTGTAGACTTTCTATCGGTTTTCTTATTTATTATTTTGATTGTTTTAGGTTTCATGGCCATTTCATCGTCTACCAGCGATATTAATTGGGACCACTTTCAACTTAGTGCTTTAGCCACAAAGCAGATTTTCTTTCTAGCCGGGGCATTTGTGATTGTTCTTACTATATTATTTTCCAATGTTGCGGTAATTGATTATTTCGCCTATGGTTTTTATGGGATTGCTTTATTACTGAACATATTAGTTGTTATTATTGGACACGAAGTAAAGGGAGCCAAATCTTGGTTTGGAATTGGGGGATTTGGTTTACAACCTTCGGAATTTGCAAAAGTCGCGACTGCTTTAGCCTTAGCAAAATTCTTGGGAACTTATGGCGTTCGATTTAAAGGCTGGAAAAATATCGGAATATCATTAGCGATTTTTTTAATTCCTCTCGTAGTGATTTTAATGCAAGATGATACTGGAAGTGCATTGGTTTTCTTGTCATTTTTCTTGGTTTTATACCGAGAAGGTCTACCAGGATGGGTGCTATTATCGGCTTTGTGGATGGGATTATTGTCTGGTTTTAGAGTAATTGGAGATTTTCAAGGGGTGTCCATTTACTACGGGTATGGTTTTTTATTTGGTATTGCTAGTATTGTAATATTGTTTTTCAGGAAAAACAAAGCAGTTATTCCACTTATTATAACGATTGCCATAGCTTCAGCGGCATTTTATACGGTTGTTGGATCAGCTTATCATACCATATTACAACGACATCAAAAAAGCAGAATTGAATCGGTATTAGGATTGAAAGAGGACGCTCAAGGGATAGATTTTCACGTCAAGCAATCAAAAATTGCTATTGGAGCCGGTAAATTATGGGGACGTGGTTTTATGAAAGGGACCCAAACAAAAATGGGATTTGTGCCTGAGCAACACACCGATTTTATATTTGATACTCTTGCTGAAGAATGGGGATTTATTGGAACTACATTGTTTTTCATCCTTTATGTTGCTTTTTTATTGAGGCTCGCTACATTATCTGAACGACAAACAACCATCTTTGGTAGAGTGTTAGGGTACAGTTTAGTATGTATTTTATTTTTCCATTTTACGATAAATATTGGAATGACCATAGGATTAATGCCCGTAATTGGTATTCCCCTGCCCTATATATCGTATGGCGGTAGTTCTTTATGGGCTTTCACATTGTTTTTATTCATTTTTTTACGGGTAGATCAAGTAAGAAAATAGAATTACAACCATTATTATTGTATAAATAAATCATTTTATGAAAAAGAGATCACAAATTCAGTTTTTGTGTTTATCAACTGCCCTTTTTATAATATCTTCATGTAGCGATAAATCCAGCGAAAATGAAGTTTTATTTGAGAAAATAGATAAAGATAAATCAGGAATAACCTTTGTAAATACGGTGCCTGAGAATGATACTTTAAACCAATTTACTTACCACTATTTATACAATGGAACCGGTGTTGCGGTTGGGGACATTAATAATGATGGATTGCCCGATATGTACTTTTCTGGTAATGAAAAGTCGTCATGTTTATATCTAAACAAGGGTGACTTCAAATTTGAAGATATTACCAAATCATCGGGTACTTCTACGGATCGTTGGGTAAGTGGGGTAACGATGGTTGATGTGAATAACGATGGATTTCTAGATATCTATGCATGTGTGTCAGGGCCAAGAAAGTCAGCGTCTAAAATGTCTAACTTGTTGTTTATTAATCAAAAAAACAACACCTTTAAAGAAATGGCGTCTCAATGGGGTGTTGCCGATCAGGGAAATGCTACCTGTGCAACGTTTTTCGATATGGATAACGATGGCGATTTGGATATGTATTTGGGTAATCATTCCGAGAAATTTTTCAGTAATATCTCCACTAAATATTCCAAAGAGTTAACCTTGAATGACAATAACCAACAACATTTATATCGTAATGATGGCAATAAATTCACCGATATATCAGAATCAGCGGGTGTAAAAGCCATGGGTTATTGTTTAAGTGCAACAGCAGGAGATTTTAATGAGGATGGATTAACTGACTTATATATCTGCAACGATTATCACGTACCTGATTTTTACTTAATCAACCAAGGAAACGGCAAATTTGAAGATAAGTTTAACGAATATTTCAAGCATAGCAGTACCAATAGCATGGGCGCGGATCAGGGAGACGTAAATAATGACGGTTATTCCGATTTAATTACGTTGGATATGTTGGCTGAAAGTCCTCGTAGATATATGCAATTGATGGGTCCGAAAGATTACGATTATACCGTTATGGGTATAAAAAATGGATTTAAACATCAATACATGAAAAATGCGTTACAAATTAATTTGGGTAATGGTCATTTTTCTGATATGTCCTATTTGTATGGTGTAGCCAAGAGCGATTGGAGTTGGTGTCCATTATTGAACGACTTTAATGACGATGGTTTTTTAGATTTATTTGTGTCTAACGGATATTACAGAGAAGTTACCGATTTGGATTTCATGCTATATCAGCTAAATAAAGAGCAAAGCAAACAAACACAGTTTACGCACGAAGAATTATTAAAAAATATACCGTCAGAAAAGTTGCAGAACTTCCTGTTTATGAACGAGGGCGGGAATGGATTTGTTAATAAAGCTGCGGAGTTAGGTTTAGAAGATTTATCGCACAGCACTGGCGGTGGCTTAGCCGATTTCAACAATGATGGTAGAATAGATTTGATAGTTTGCAATCAGGGCGAAGAGCCATTTTTATATAAAAACACAGGGAATTCAGGTAATTACTTGAATGTGAAAGCCGAAGGTAATAGTAATAAATTTGGTGTTGGATGTAAGATTTTCGTAGAGGATTCAATTGCGGAATCTGGAAAACCGTCGTACCGAAAATTTGTACTTCAACCCTCTCGCGGTTATCAAAGTAGTTCTCAACCTATTGTTCATATTGGTTTTGGCGAGAAGGAAAAAGCAAGTTCAATGATTATTGTTTGGCCAGGTGGCAAGTTTCAACGGTTAGAAAATGTAGATTTAAACAAAACGTTGATTGTAAAGGAAAGCGACGCTTCAGGTAATTTTAAATTTGATTCTCCAGTAGAAAATCTTTTTGTTGACAATACCGATGAAATAGGTTTAGATTTCCTGCATCAAGAACAAGAAAACCCTGATTTCAAACGTGAACCTTTGTTGCCACATCGATATACAACGTTGGGACCTGGCATGTCTTCTGCCGATGTTAATGGTGATGGGTTAATGGATTTATTTATCACCAATGCAAGAGAGAGCAACGGGTGTAAACTATATCTACAAAATTCAAACGGTAAATTTTCACCAGCCAATTCTCAACCATGGAAACTAATGAGCTATGTGGATGTTATCGGTTGTTTATTTGTTGATACGGATAATGACGGTGATCAAGATTTATACTTGGCGGCTGGTGGTTCAGAATACGATTGGCCATCGGACAAATACAATCATGAGATTTTTCTTAATGATGGCAAAGGCAACTTCAAAAGAGGCTCAGGTATTTTACCTAATGTAAACACCAGTGGTGGTGCTATTTGCGCCGCCGATTATGATGCAGACGGTGACGTGGATTTATTTGTTGGCGGTAGAATTTTGCCAGGAAATTATCCTAAGTTGGGAATTAGATCCTATTTATTGCAAAATAATGGAGGAAAGTTTAGAGATGTAACCGAGGCTTTGGCTCCTGATTTGGTTAATGCCGGAATGATAACATCTGCGGTATTTGCCGATTTTTCTGGGGATCATTTGCCCGATTTGGTATTATGTGGAGAATGGATGCCTGTTATTTTCATGGAGAATAACAACGGAAAGTTGGTGAATAAAACTGCAGAATATGGCGATGTTTCGATGAGCGGCTGGATGAATAGTATTTTGCCGATAGACATCGACAATGATGGAGATTTGGACTTTGTTATTGGAAATAAAGGCAACAATAGCTTCATTCAAGCTCGAACAAGCAATCCATTAAAAGTTTATTGGGCTGACTTCGACAGGAACGGTAGAACGGATATTGCCATGAGTTATACTTATAGCGGTGTAGAATATCCATTATTTACCATGGATGAAATGGGCAGGGCTTATCCGGTTTTCATTCGTAAAAAATTTACACGATATAAGGATATAGCCGGAAAGAGTATTGTGGAAATTTTCGGACAAGAGACGCTTCAGCAAAATAGTTTAATCGCTACTTCATTTTCAAGTGTAATTGCAGTTAACAATGGAGGTAAATTCCAATTCAACCCTCTCCCCTTATATGCACAAGCAGGGCCGCTGTATGGCACGGCTTTTCTGGATTTAGATAACGATGGTTTTGACGATATTATTGGTTTTGGAAACAATTACAATACAAGAGTTCCACATGGACGAGATGATGCAATGTCTGGCTTCGTATTGGCTAATAATAATGGAAATTTGGAATTCAAAGCTGGTAGTAAAATAAATATGTATAATCAACTGGATGCCAAATCGGTGATTACAATTCCTATTGGAAATACAAAAACGCCATCATTCAAAGCCACTGTTATTGTGTCTAATTGTAACGGACAGTCAAAAAGTTTTAATTTAAATCGGGCAACTGATTTTATAGCAGCTCCTAGAAATAGTAGCTATGCTATAGTTAAACTTAAGAATGGGCAATCTAAAATTGTTAATTTGAACCCTGGTAAAGGTTATTTATCATCCGATGCACCCGGAGTATGGACCAACAATCAAACTGGAAGGGTAGATTTTTTCAATTCCAAAGGACAAAAACTGTAAAAAACACGACATTTATTGTATTTAAACAAAACAATCCTTATCTTTGCAGCCTAATTTTTTGAACCATGGGTGTAACCAGATTAAAAAGAAAAGAAGCCAAAAACAGAGCTCGTTCAACTAAGCGTGTTGATGATATTAAGCGTTTGCGTTATGTTCCTACCATTCCTTCACCGTACAAGGGTGAGTCTGGTATAATTTTGGAAGACCAAGAGAATAAATAATATTTTATCAATATATGATAAAGCGCATCGTTTTCACGGTGCGCTTTTTTTATTTTTGTCTCGCTCATGAAAACAAACTTCATCAAACCTATATGGTTATTACTAATTGTTGGTATCGCCATTATCCCATCTTGTAATACTAAGAAGGAAACCCAGCACAGCTTATTAAACAATAATGTTTTAAGCGAATGTAATCGCGCTATTCAGACGTCCATTGTTCAAGACATGGTTCCAGCGCCTGTTGGTTCCAGACGTTATTTTTACGCTACAGTTGCAGCCTATGAAGCATTACAGCCATTTTATGCTGATAGTCAAGTATCTCTTGCGGGCCAGTATAATGGATTAACTATATCACCGCAACCAGATACTAACCAGTTTTATTGTTTAGACTTAGTGGCTATGTCGGCACACACGTTTGTTGCAGAACGATTAGTTTACAACTCCGATACAATTCGAGTATTTAGAAGCAAACAGCTCGCAGAATATGAAAAAACGCTTTCAAAACAAATGTTAGAAAGATCTATTGCCTACGGTGATAGTGTTGGTTCTCATATCGTAAAATGGTCTAAAACCGATTCTTTTGCTCAATTTAGGGGTAAATTCTATTTATCAAAAAATAGTCAAACAAAATGGCAACCAACCCCTCCTGACTTTACAGACGCTATAGAGCCATTTTGGGGAAGAATTAGGCCCGCAGGTATCAAAGATGTAAAGGAATTTAGTTACCAGCAACCTGAACCCTACAGCAATAGAAAGGATTCAAGATTTTACAAAATCACCAAACAGGTTTACGACGAAGTAAATAAAAAAGATAGCACAAACTTGGCAACAGCTTGGTATTGGGACGACAATCCTAATGCTTCTTTCCATTATGGTCATGCTACAATTAATGTTTTAAAAATATCACCTGCAGGACACTGGCTTGCGTTGTTTTCAACGGTTTCCAAGCAAAAAAAGTATAATTTAATTCAATCTGCAGAGGGAATGGTTCGTGTGGCAGGTACAGTATTTGATGCTTTCATCACATGTTGGCATATTAAATATGAAACAGAATACATTAGACCCATTGATGCAGTTCGTCAATTAATCGATTCAACGTGGGAATCACCCATCCAAACTCCGGCTTTTCCAGAATACCCCTCTGGTCATACCGTTGTTTCTAGTTCAGCAGCAACAGTACTTACACATTTATTTGGTGAAGTTTCGTTTATTGATGATTCTGAAGAGCCTTTTGGCCTTGGAAAACGTTCATTCAAGAATTTTAGAGAAGCAGCGAATCAGGCTTGTATTTCTCGTTTATACGGAGGTATTCACTTTGTTGATGCCATTGAAAATGGCAAACCAATTGGAAATGCCATAGGTCAATACCATATAGACCATATTAAGACAAAAAAGCCGTAATTATATTTTCCATTTTTTTAAAAGCAAAGGCCCTCAATAGCTTATTGACGGCCTTTTTCTTTAAAAATTGCTTCTTTAATTTCGTTATGGCTATATCAATAATCCTATATTTTCTTTTAACTAAGTTGTAACAATCTCGCCTGTAATGATTCCATTTTTCCAATAGTATCTTGAAGCTTCTGTTTTTCTTTTTCTACAATTTCAGGCTTAGCTGAAGATACAAATCTCTCGTTATTTAATTTGGCTTCAACCGATCTTAAAAATCCTTCTAAGTATTTTATTTCATCGAGAATTTCTTTTTTTTCGGCTTCTACGTCAATTTCAATAGTAAGTCGAACTTTTACCGTTGATTTACCTACCAAAATACCAATTCCTTCAAATTCACCATTTTCAACTATTTGAATGTTTGCCAACTTCTCAGTTATTTCCTTAAAATCTTCAAATAAATCTATTTTTTCTACCCATACATCTAAGATCTCTTTAGGTGATAATCCTTTTGAATTTCTTAAGTTTCTAATTTCGGAAACTAATAATAATGGCTCTTCATACATCGAGTTACTTGTAGAATTATCGGCTACAGGATATTCTGCAACAATCACATCTCCCCCGTTCATTGCATGATATAATTCTTCAGTAATAAAAGGCATAAAGGGATGCAACAATTTCATTAAATCGGAAAAATACGATTTAACTTGATCTGCAGCTATTCTACTCATTGGTAAACCATAAGTTGGCTTTACAGCTTCTAAATATATGGAACAGAAATCGTCCCAAACCAATTTGTAAATATTCATTAATGCATCACTCAATCTAAATTCATCAAACTGACTTTGATTTGTTTTCAATACCTCATTCAATCTATTTCCAAACCATAAATTAGCCTGATTTTGAGCCAAAGAAGGATCAATTTCAGCAATCTCCCATGTGGTTGTTAAGCGGTATGCATTCCATATCTTATTACAAAAATTTCGCCCCTGTTCTATTTGAGATTCATCAAATAAAATATCATTTCCGGCCGGCGCGCATAATAACAAACCCAATCGAACGGAATCCGCACCGTATTTTTCAATTAAATCCAAAGGATCTGGACTATTGCCCAAACTTTTGCTCATTTTTCGACGTTGTTTATCCCTAATAAGTCCCGTGAAATAAACATTTTTAAATGGCAATTTTCCTTCGAACTCGTACCCCGCCATTATCATTCTTGCGACCCAGAAAAATAAAATATCTGGACCAGTTACTAAATCATTCGTGGGATAATAGTAGTTTAATTCATCTTTATTGGCATTCGGTCCAATTCCATCAAAAACTGAAATTGGCCAAAGCCAGGAGCTAAACCAAGTATCTAAAACATCTGGATCTTGAATTATTTCATCGGCGGTTAACTCAAATCCTTTAATCCTAAATTTTCCAATTGCCGCTTCTAAGGTAGAAGCTACTACAAAATCTCCTGTTGGTGAATACCAAGCAGGAATTCTGTGACCCCACCAAAGCTGTCGAGAAATATTCCAATCTTTGATATTTTCCAACCAATGACGGTAGGTATTTTTTAATTTAGTAGGATGAAACTTAATTTCATCGGACAAAACAGATGATAATACTTCAGGATTTTTATCCATAAAACTCTTCATGTCCATAAACCACTGCGTACTGATTCTAGGTTCCACTACAGCATCGGTTCGTTCGCTATGGCCTACATTATGAACATAGGGTTCAGACTTTGCTAATAAGTTAGCTTCCTCCAATGCTTTAACCCATAATTTTCTTGCAACTGCCCTATCCTTTCCAACAAATAAAACACCCGCTTCAGCGATCGTACCATCTGCATTTAATGTATCTACTACGGGCAAATTAAATTTTAGACCTATGTTGTAATCATTAATATCGTGCGCAGGAGTAACTTTCAATACGCCTGTTCCAAATTCAATATCAATGTATTCATCAGAAATTATAGTCACTTCACGATTAATCAAGGGTATAATTACTTTCTTTCCAATTAAGTGTTTGTATCTATCGTCATTAGGATTTACACAAACTGCCACATCTCCTGCTATAGTTTCTGGTCTTGCTGTTGCAACCAATAATTCTCCTGAAAAGTCGACACCTTTATAAATAACGTAATGAAGTTGATCATTAATTTCTTTAAAAATAACCTCTTCATCGCTCAGTGTTGTTTGACCCATTGGGTCCCAGTTAACCATTCTAGTACCGCGATAAATCAATCCTTTTTCGTACAGATCAACAAACACATCAACTACGGCATTATATAAGGAATCTTCCATGGTAAATCTGGTTCTATTCCAATCACAGCTAGCTCCTAACTTTTTTAATTGTTCGAGAATGATTCCACCATATTTATCTTTCCAAGCCCAGGCATGGGTTAAAAATTCATCTCTACTGATATCCGACTTTTTAATACCTTGTGATTCTAATAATTTAACAACCTTAGCTTCTGTAGCAATACTCGCATGATCGGTTCCTGGAACCCAGCAAGCATTGAATCCACTCATTCTCGCTTTTCTAATTAGAACATCTTGTATTGTATTATTAAGCATATGACCCATATGTAAAACACCGGTTACATTGGGTGGAGGAATCACGATAGTATAAGGTGTTTTTGCGTTGGGTTTAGAGGAAAAATAATCTTTTTCTAACCAGTATTTATACCATTTATCTTCAATCTCTTGTGGCGAATATTTCGTGGAAAGTACCATTATTGCAAATTTAATTCAATGAGATAAGTTTAATTCAATTTTTACCCTCTATTTATTAAGAAAACTAAGGATTACATATCAATAAATATAAATCTAGTAAAATTGGCAAGCAGAATAGTAATCAAACAAAAAGGCCGTCAAAATTTGACGGCCTTTTGATTTTCGCTTGAATTATCTATTAAACACCGGTATCGTGGTACACTGATTCTTCTAAATATGGATGGTTAACTGCAATCAATCCACGTTTGGTTAACGCTGTAAATACCCAGAATAAGAAAACACCACTAAAGAAAAGGAATGTTCCAATTTCTAATAAACCTATTTGCATTCCAGGACCAAAAACACCTGGGAATACCATAAACCATACATCGTGATAATGCCCAAGGATCAATATGATACCAATCACAGTCATTACTACAGGGTTTCTCTTTGCACTTCGCATCAACAATCCCAAGAAAGGAACACAGAAACACAAAGCAAAATTAATTATGAAATTATAATGATATTCTTCCCAACGTATTTGGTAGTAATACATTTCTTCTGGAATCTGCGCATACCATATCAATAGATACTGAGACAACCAAACATAAGCCCAGAATACGGTAAAAGCGAACATAAACTTACCCAAATCATGCATGTGTTCAGCAGTTACTATTCCAAAATATCCTTCTTTTTTCAAATAGAGAATTATTATGGCCATTATTGTAATTGCAGAAACCCAATGGGTAATAAAATTATAGATACCAAAAATAGTAGAATACCAGTGCGAATCAACACTCATTATCAACAACCAAACAATGATTGAAATGGTAAATCCGAAGATAACCGCGAAAGTAGCACTATAGCGAATGCTTTTCTTAAAGAATGACACATCGCCTTTGCTTGCAGAATCTTCTTGGATTGATAATGAACGTAGCTTTCTACTTAATAAGTACCAAATTGTTACTAAGATAGCAGGGAATGCGAATAGCAAGGTAGAGTTCAAAAATCCAGACTTACCATCTAAAATTTTATCATATCCTGCATCTTCAGGTTTTAAATGTAAATGTTCATAATGTGCCCAATGATAAATGTTGTTTTTATCTAGGAATAAAACAACTAAAATAACGATCAAAGGCACAGGTATAAAAGTCATAACGGCTTCAGGAACCCTCTTGATTGCTGCACTCCAACCCGCATTTGCGACATATTGAATTGCGTACCAAAATAACGCAGCTAAAGATATCATTAAAAAGAAATATCCAGCCACTAAAAGGTTTGCGAAAATACGAGTGGTTGCAGGTTTGTTAAGACTGTGATACTCAGCACGTGGTCCAAACTGTTCGTTTGGCACATTGCCATGTTCCGCAGGTTCGTCATGACTCGCTGCTGCCGCATGGTCGCCATGAGCTGAAGCGTCTTTACCGTGCGAATCGTGTACATTAGCATTTGCCTCAGTTTTGTGTTCAGTGGCAGTAGAATGAGAATCGTTATTTAAATTAGCGATTCCTATCCCGGCCAATACAAGACCCAAAACCATCAAGATGATAGTAAATCTCTTTGTTTTTGGTGAAAAAGTATATTGTTCCTGTTTGATTTCAATATGATGTCCGTGTCCCATGATTAGTTCAATTATTTAGTAGTTGAAGTTGAATCTTGAGCAACAGTAGCAACTGCACCATTTTGAGATCCCAAGAATTTTACATATTTAACAAGTTTCCAACGATCAGAAGGCGTTAATACTGAAGCATGACTTCCCATATTATTCTTACCATAGGTTAAAGTATGGTAAATTTTTCCATCAGCTAAATTCATAACGGCAGCATCACTATACCCTTTCCAAGCTGGCTTCAACGTGGAAACTCGCTTGAATACTGGACCATCATTGTTTCCGTTGTTTCCATGACAAGGTGAACAGTAAATGCCGTACATGTACGCAGCACGCCCATCTTCTAAAGAAACGCCCTCAGGCATTTTCAATAACTCACCGGCCTTTTCATAACCTTCCCCATTATTTTCAAATGGGTACTTGTAATCTAATTTACCATAGGCAACTGTACCTGCAACCGGCTCTCTCATGTTCATACCATAAGGATTAACAACATTAGAATCGCCTTGATTGTAAGCTTCATAGCCTTTGGAATAATACATGTCTGGGGCATATTCCCAACCAGGATTGTTACCACGACTTACACAGCTACTTATTAAGGTAGCGGCTGTAATGGCAACAATAACGAATGAATATTTTTTGTTCATTGGTAGATTACAAGTTAAATAGTGGTTTGAACACCGTTGTGAAACTCTCTCAATTCAACGGGATTATGTTTTTTCATAGTCTCTAAAATTGAGTTTTGATCCGTATTATCTGTTAGTTCTACAGTTATGATAGAACGATCGTCTGTCTGACGGTCGTCTAATAATTCATTTTTAATACCGTGAACTAATCTGTTACGCCAGAAAAAGAAGAAGGCCATGCCAAATGCTGTACAAAGTACAGTTCCTTCAAACATAACTGGTGCCCAACTTGGTGTAAATCTTACGGGTTTATTACCAATATTCATGGGCCAATCATGCACATACATATACCAAATCATGGTAGTTACCAAAGTAAAACCTGTCATTGCACAGAAAAATGCAACTCTAGCTAATTTACTTCTACGTACACCAATGATACGATCCAAACCGTGTACCGGATATGGAGTGTATACATCATGAATCTTCACACCATTGTGCACCAATTCAGAAGTTGCAGCAACTAAACTGTCTTCATCTTCCCATACTCCAACCAGCATTTTATTGCGATTGCGTAGGCTTAAATTTTTATCCAAAATTCCCATTATGGTGATTTCTTTAATATTACTCGCGATTGCGAAGAATTGATTTAACTTCAGCCATGTTTATCACTGGCAAAAACTTAGCAAATAAGAAAAAGCAAGTAAAGAAGATACCGAAAGTACCCAAAAACAAGCCAATTTCTGTTAATGATCCTGCATACATAACCCAGCTTGATGGCAAGTAATCACGGTGCAAAGAGGTAACAATGATTACAAATCGCTCAAACCACATACCTACATTCACCACAATACTCATGATAAATATAAACCAGGGTGTAGTTCTTGCCCAACGGAACCAAAATACCTGAGGAGCAATTAGGTTACAACTCATCATACTCCAATAAGCCCACCAATAAGGACCAAAAGCACGATTTGTAAATGCATATTGCTCGTATTCTACTCCAGAATACCAAGCAATAAAGAACTCAGTTAAATAAGCTATACCTACAATAGAACCAGTAACCATGATAATTTTAGTCATAGCATCCAAGTGACCAATTGTAATGTAGTTTTCATAATTCATTACTTTTCTAGCAACAACCAACAGTGTTGCAACCATACCAAAACCAGAGAAAATTGCACCGGCAACGAAGTATGGAGGGAAAATTGTAGTGTGCCAACCTGGAATTACCGATGTAGCAAAGTCAGTTGATACAATGGTGTGTACTGATAATACTAAAGGCGTACTTAAACCAGCCAAAATTAGAGATACTAATTCATAACGTGCCCAAGTTCTAGTACTTCCTGTCCAACCCATGGAGAAAAATCCATAAATCGCTTTTTCAGTTTTACCTTTAACTTTATCACGTATTGTAGCAATATCAGGAATCAAACCAATGTACCAAAATAACAATGACACTGAGAAATAGGTAGAAATCGCAAAAACGTCCCACAACAAAGGAGAGTTGAAATTTACCCACAATGAACCAAATCCGTTTGGCAAAGGCAATGCCCAGTATCCAACCCAAACTCGACCCATGTGAAATACAGGGAACATAGCCGCACAAACAACCGCAAAGATGGTCATTGCTTCTGCTGAACGGTTAATACTCATCCTCCATTTTTGTCGAAATAATAACAAAACTGCAGAAATAAGAGTACCGGCGTGACCAATACCAACCCAAAATACGAAGTTAGTAATATCCCAACCCCACATTACAGATTTGTTGATGTTCCATACACCAATACCTGTCCATAATGTGTAGAATAAGCTGGCTACAAAAATACCTAAGAAAACAATGGATAAAGAAAATCCAATTTTCCAAGAGGTTGATGGTTTGTTTAAAATAGGGCGCGCAATATCGCGGGTTACATCAGCGGCGGTTTTATCGCCAGTAACCAATCTGTCCCTAATTATTGAATCGTGTATCATTCGGATGTAGATTGCTTGGGGTTAAACATTATCATTGTTACGAATCTTGGTCATGTACATTACAGAAGATTGAACGTTCAATTCATCTAGAACGGTAAACCCTCTTTCGTTTTTGTACAACTTACTTACTTCACTATTCGGATTGTGTAAATCTCCGAATACAATGGCATTGGATGGGCAAGCCTTCATACAAGCAGTTTTTACTTCTACTTCGTTTGGAGATTTACCTTCACGTTTTGCCTTTAATTTGCCTTCCTGAATTCGTTGAACACAGAAAGAACATTTTTCCATAACACCACGAGTTCTAACGGTAACATCAGGATTAATTACCATTTTACCCAACGGATTATTGAAGTGGAAATCGAAATTATCGTTATCGTTATAACGGAACCAGTTAAATCTTCTTACCTTGTATGGGCAGTTATTACCGCAATACTTAGTACCGATACAACGATTATACGTCATTTGATTTAAACCTTCAGAACTGTGGGTAGTTGCTAACACAGGACAAACAGTTTCGCAAGGTGCGGCAGAACAGTGCTGACACATCATAGGCTGATGAATTACTTCAACATTTTCCCAATGAGCGTATTCACCGTTATCTGAACCATCAGCTTTTGCAATTTCTTTCTCGCGCGTTAACGCTTCGTTCTTGGTATTGAACGAATAATAACGATCGATACGAATCCAATGCATTTCGCGACGCAAACGAATTTCATCTCTACCAACTACAGGTACGTTATTCTCAATAGAACAACTTACCACACAAGTACCACAACCTGTACAAGCATTTAAGTCGATGGCCATAGCCCACAAGTGGTTTGGTGCACCGTCTTTTCTATACTCGGCTTTTTCCCAAATTGTATAAATGTGAGGCTTTGGTTTATCATTACCTGCTTTAGGATTCTTCTTCCATGCTTCAAACGTAGACTCTCTTACGATATCTCTACCCTCAATAGAATGGTGTGTTTGTGTTTGCGCTAATTGATAATCTTCGTCTCCTTTTTCGATACTTACACCATTTACAACATAACTTCTGTTGCCCGTGGTGCTTGAAACGAAGTTGAAGGCATTTATACCGATGGTATCATAACCCTTATCAATGCTACCTCCTACTTTGCCAGCATGAGTTCTACCATAACCAACAGCTAATGCAATGGTATTATTGGCTTGACCAGGCTGAATTAAAGCAGGAACATTATTAAATACAACATCCCCTGCTTTAACATTTACAGTATTTCCTTCGGCAATACCTAATTTTTGAGCTAACGATTTAGGAAGAGATACATAGTTATCCCAAGTTACTTTACTTACTGGATCTGGCATTTCGTGCAACCACGGATTGTTTCCATGCTGACCATCACGAACTCCAGTAGCTTGATAAAGCACTAAGTCGATACCATTTGCTTTCGAAGCAGCACTTACCGCCGAAGCTAATGTAGCTACATCACCACTATAAGAAATAGCCGAGCTAGCAGCAGCAGCCGTTGTTACTACTCCTTTTTCCAAGGCAGCGTTGAAAGCTTCATCACTAGACAATGTTGCTGACCAGTTATTTTTTACAAATAGGTAATACGGAGATGCTTTAAATTTCTGGGAGAAAATACCCTTTGCCGCAAATGGATCTTTCTCTACCGCGGGCACTGAACCTGCGAAAGCCAATAAAGACCATTGTGCTTGACGTGTATTGAATACATGTCCAATTGTAGGTTGAGTCAAATGATAAACGCCAGCCTGTGGCTCAGCATCGTTCCAACTTTCCAGATAATGAGAATCAGGACAAACGTATTGACAAACGCTAGCTGTTTCATCCTTAGAAGTTGCGAAAGAAATAGAAACGTCTGCTTTTTTTATTGCAGCTGTCCAAGATTCTTTGTTGTTATTGTAAACAGGGTTTGCGTTGTAGAAAATCACAGCTTTAACCGATCCAGCATTTAATCCTGCTAAAACAGTAGACGTAGCAGCATCATTACCCTGATATTGCTTGCTGTAGTTGGTCATATCCAACGTAGTACCATAGTTCCCTAATAATACGTTGATTGCATTTACAATCTTCTGTACATTAGTATCGTTAGAACCACTTACTACGATTGAACTGCCTTTGGCGGATAACAGTGCCTCAGCAGATTTTTTAATAGCATTACCTGCTAATTCACCTTGCTGAACTACTGGAATTTGTTTTGCCCCAGTAGCTTGTGCA
>CANGWH010000023.1 GCA_947457565.1 Flavobacteriales bacterium | reverse complement strand
GTTTATTTTCTCTGTAAAATAATGAGCATTTTCATTGGGTAGGTTCGACATTGTTACCGTTACCCCCCAATTCACCTCCCCTTTCGCCGCTTTAGTCTCGCCCCACAACACTTTAAACAAGGTGTTTAACGCCATGGTGTTTCTAGAAATAAATGCAATTTTATCTCCTTTATGTACCGTAAAATGAAGATTAGAAAATAACTTTTCTCCAGATTCGGCGGTGAAAGCTAAATCATCCACCGTTAAAATTTGATCGCCCACTTCTCTTGATTGCTTAAAGAAAATACCAGGATACTTACGAGTAGATGGTTGAATTTCTTCGATATTCAATTTCTCTATCATCTTCTTTCTAGAAGTTGCTTGCTTACTCTTGGCAACGTTAGCACTGAATCGTTGAATAAACTCCTGTAATTCTTTGCGCTTTTCTTCGGCCTTTTTGTTCTGGTCGGAACGTTGTCTTAATGCTAGCTGAGAACTTTGATACCAGAAGGTGTAATTACCACTGAAATTATTAATTTTTCCGTAATCGATATCACAAACGTGGGTACAGACGTTGTCTAAGAAATGTCGGTCGTGGGAAATAACCAACACCGTATTTTCAAAATTCGCTAAAAATTCTTCCAGCCAACGAATGGTTTCTACGTCCAAATCGTTGGTAGGTTCGTCCATCAACAGCACATCGGGGTTACCAAACAAAGCCTGAGCAAGTAAAACTCGAACTTTCTGATTACCGCTTAATTCTTTCATCAACCGCTCGTGCAGATTTTCGAAAATCCCCAAGCTACTTAACAAGGTGGCAGCATCGCTTTCGGCATTCCAACCGTCCATCTCAGCAAACTCGCCTTCCAACTCGGAAGCTTTCATTCCATCCTCTTCTGTAAAATCCTCTTTGGAGTACAATACTTCCTTCTCTTCCATGATGGACCACAATTTCTGGTGACCACGAATCACAGTTTGCAAAACAGGCACCTCATCAAATTCAAAGTGGTTCTGCTTCAAAATTGCCATCCGTTTTCCGGGTTCCAAATCCACCGATCCGGTATTGGGCTCAACCTCACCCGATAAGATTTTCATGAAGGTAGTTTTACCGGCACCGTTAGCACCAATAATACCATAGCAATTGCCACGAGCGAACTTTAAATTTACTTCTTCGAACAGGACGCGTTTTCCAAAACGCAGGGAGACATTTGAAACGGTTAACATTTACGGCTTTAAAATAGTCCGCAAAGATAGTAAAAGATAGTATAGAAGTGGCTTATTGAAACAAGGTAAATGTACCTTCCATCCGTAGATTGATGTATTGGGATTCTACTCCCTCCATCATCGTTCTATTATAACTGTAAAAACGAGCAGGTTTATTGCTAACTCCCAACTGTTTTTCGGTTAATGGAATCAAAATTCCAGAGTTAAGCATTTTTCTTCTGAAATTTCGCTTATCAAGATCCCGCTCCAAAATGGTTTCGTACAATAGCTGCAGATCGGCCATGGTGAATTTCTCCGGCAATAACTCAAATGCGATGGGTTGAATTTGAATTCGTTCGCGCAAGGCTGTAAGGGCCGATTCGTAAATTTCATTGTGGTCGAATGCCAACTCCGGAACCTCAGAAATAGGGACCCATATGGCTTCTTTAGAAAATGAACCTGGCTGTAATTGCACCTTTTTGCTATCAATCAATGCCATATAGGCTACGGTAATTACCCGAGCATCGGGATCTTGCCGTACCCCCTTCAACCAATTTCTATCCTTGGGCTTTGAAATTCTTAATGGATCTCCAAACGCTTGGAATTGCTGTAAATAAATCCCCTGCAGACCGGTAAGCTCGTGCAACACCCGGCTAGCCGCCTGGTTTAAATCCTCGCTATCATTCACCAAATCACCGGGCAACGCATAGTAACTATCGTCCAACTCGGTTACCGCATTGGGTACCGTTCGCTTAATTAACAATAATCTCAAGGCATCCCGGTTGAAACCAAATATCACACAGTCAACCGAAACGTGGGGGTTCAATGAGGGATTCAAAGCCATTCAAACAATTAAAAGTATCCCTGCGAAATTAAAGAAATTCAATCCACGAATCAACCCTTCTGTAAGATTGTAAAGTGTTAGATTGACACTAACTATTTTTTTATTATCTTGCAAGCCAATAATTGCTATGATTTTAGTTGCCGACAGCGGAAGCACCAAGTGCGATTGGATTTTTACCGATGGTGAGAGTATCAGACTTTCTTTTCATACGATGGGATTCAACCCCTTCTTTCATAATTCCGAGCTTATCGAGAGCGAAATTCGCAAAAACGCAGAGCTCGCAAACGTTGCCCCAATGGTAGAACACGTCTATTTTTATGGTGCGGGCGCTTCCCATGAAGACCGAAACGAAATTGTGGCAATTGCTTTAAGAGCGGTATTTAATAAAGCTCACGTAGTAGTAGATCACGATCTCACCGGTTCTGTGTATGCTACTTGCGGCGATGAACCTGGCATTGCTTGTATTTTGGGTACCGGTTCTAATTCTTGTTTCTTTGATGGAAAAGAAATCCACGAAAAAGTACCGGCTCTTGGGTATATACTCGGCGATGAAGCCGGTGGAACTTTCTATGGCAAAGAATTGTTGCGCATGTTCTTATACAACGAATTGCCCGAGAAAATACACAATGGTTTAAAGGAACAGTTTAACCTTACCAAGGAAAGCATATTCGAAGCGGTTTACAACAAACCCAATCCCAACGTTTATTTGGCTTCTTTCATGCGCTTTCTGAGCGATCAACGAGAAGAAAAATGGGTGCGTGATTTTATTTATAATGGCTTCAGCAAATTCATCAATATCCATATTTGGAAATACGAAAACCACAAAGATGTACCCGTTCATTTTGTAGGTTCTGTGGCTTACCATTTTTCCGATTTATTGCGCGAAGCCTGCAAAATTCACCGACTTAATATTGGTGTTATTACCCGCGAACCCGTCATTAATTTAGTAGAATATCACCTCAAAAAACTTCAAATTAACGCATGAAACCCGGGTTGATTCTGGATTTAGACGGTGTAATTTGCGACACTGCCCATTTCCATTATCTGGCGTGGAGCGAATTGGCATCGGAATACGGCATTATTCTTACCGAAGCACATAACGAAGCCCTCAAAGGCGTAAGCCGCAACGACTCACTTACCTATATTCTTGCCATAAACGGCACACAGCTATCAGACGATGAATTCCAATCCGCATTAACCAAGAAAAATAATCGCTATTTGGAATTTGTACAAGAAATGGGTCCACAACACTTGTTGCCTGGAGTGGCTTATTTTTTTCAAGAAGCCAAATCAAAAAAGCTTCCTTTGGCGTTGGGATCGGCCTCTAAAAATGCTGTTTTGGTATTGGAAAGAATAGGTTTAGCCGATGTTTTTCAAGCCATTGTAGATGCCAATACGGTTAAAAACGGAAAACCCCATCCCGAAACCTTTCTGAAAGCCGCCGAACTGTTAGGAATCCCTCCTACCCAATGCTGGGTATTTGAAGACAGTGCCGCTGGAATTCAAGCTGCCATAGCAGGGGAAATGAATACAATAGGCATCGGTACACCCGAAGCCTTGCCCTTGGCCCAAAGGCATATCCCAAATTTAGGAGCTTTTGATTTTAACTGGCTTTAACTAAACCAACGAATTTATGATTAATTATTTCAAGGCAGATCCCTGGAAAATTATAGAAGAAGGATTTAATCCCCAATACAACGAAATTGCTGAAAGCATATTCAGCATTGGTAACGGAATGATGGGGCAACGCGGCAATATAGAGGAAACCTACAGCGGCCATTCCCTGCAGGGAACCTACCACGGCGGTGTATATTACCCAGACAAAACACGCGTTGGATGGTGGAAAAACGGTTACCCAGAGTATTTTGCTAAAGTACTCAATAGCACCTACTGGAGTGGGTTGGAAATCCGTATTAACGGAGAATTATTGGATCTAAATACTTGTAAAATAGTACAATTTCAACGGGAACTCGACATGCAACACGGTGTTTTGAATCGAAAATGCGTAGTGGCTCTTACCAATGGAATTGAAGTTTCCATCGAGTCCTCTCGATTTTACAGCCTTATTAATAAGGAATATGCCGGTCTTCGATACCAGCTTTCCACCAACAAAAACTGCCAACTGGATATCACAAATTATGTAGATGGCAATGTGGTGAATAAAGACTCCAACTACGATGAAACATTTTGGAACGAGATAAATCAAGAAGTTAGAAACCACCAAACGATTGTTACTGTAGAGACTAAAAAATTAAACTGGAGAGTATGTACAGCGGTTCAATTTGATATTTTCAACCAGGAAATTAAACAGCAACTAACCCATACACCAACTACCCAATCTAAGTACGCTGCCGCACACTATTCTTTTCCAGTAACTGCCGGTGAACCTTGGCAACTGGTAAAACATTGTGTAATGGCCACAAGCTTCCACCACAGTCCTGAAGCTGTTGAGATTCACGCCATCAAAACGTTGGAGAAGATGAGTGCCTCCACCTTTCAAGCGCACCTTCAAATGAGTGCAGCTGCTTGGGCTAAAAAATGGGAGACTACCGATGTAGAAATTCATGGCGATATAAAAGCCCAACAAGCCGTTAGATTTAATATTTATCACTTAAATCAAACCTATTGCGGAGACGATGCCCGATTGAATATTGGGCCGAAAGGCTATACCGGAGAGAAGTACGGTGGATCCACCTATTGGGATACCGAAGCCTATTGCTTGCCCTTCTATCTGGTTACTTCCCACTCCAGTATTGCAAAACAGTTATTGGTTTATCGGTATAAACAATTAGATAAAGCCATAGAAAATGCCCAAAAACTTGGGTTTAATAACGGAGCTGCGCTCTACCCCATGGTTACCATGAACGGAGAAGAATGCCACAACGAATGGGAAATTACCTTTGAAGAAATTCACCGAAATGGGGCTATTGCTTATGCCATCTGGAACTATATCCAACATACTGGCGATAAAAAATACCTGTCCGAAGGCGGCTTTGAAGTTCTGCTGGGCATAGCCAGATTTTGGGCTCAACGAGTACATTGGAGTGAATACCGCAAACGGTATGAAATGCATGGAGTTACTGGTCCCAATGAATACGAAAACAACGTAAATAATAATTGGTATACCAGCTATATAGCCAATTGGTGCATGCAGTTCACCGCCGAATGTGCAGAGTGGCTGTCCCAAGAATATCCCAATGAGTGGAAATCCATTTTGCAGAAAACCAACTTCCACAAGACAGAAGAAATCCAACATTGGAACCATATCCACGAACATCTCTATCTCCCTTATAACGAGGATTATCAAGTTTTTGTTCAACATGATGGATTCTTGGAAAAACAACTAATTCCCGCACACGAACTACCCGCCTCAGACCGTCCACTAAACCAAAAGTGGAGTTGGGATCGAATATTGCGCTCCGTCTATATCAAACAAGCCGATGTGCTCCAAGGATTATATTTCTTTGAAGACCAATTTGATATGGAATGCCATAAACGAAATTTCCAATTTTATGAACCGTTCACAGTACATGAAAGCTCCCTGTCCCCCTGTGTTCACAGCATTTTAGCCGCAAAAATCGGTGAGCCCAACAAAGCTTATGAAATGTACCTAAGAACCGCCCGATTGGATTTAGATAACTATAATAACGATACCGAAGATGGGTTGCATATAACCTCTATGGCCGGAAGTTATTTAAGTATTGTGCAAGGATTTGGCGGACTGCGAATTCGAAATCAGCAATTACAATTGAATCCTTATTGCCCCCCTCAGTGGGAATCGTATAAGTTTCAAATATTGTTAAACAATCAACCTGTTGCCATTTTTGTATCAAAACAAAAAACGGAAATTGCCAATTTAAGCTCCAAAGAAATCCAATTCACCGTAAATGGAAAATCCAAAAACGTAGAAGCAAACAGCTCAGTTATTGTTTAAAATACAATTTTATATGCCTGTATGCTAGAATTAATTCAGGATTAATAATCCTATTATTTTTTCTAACAAAGAATCCATTAAATTCGCTTCCCGATGGGAGACGTAACAGGGCCAAAATTTATGATGCGCTCCGAAGAGCAGATTCGAAACCATTACCTAAACTGTGGAGTATCCGTAGATTGCGTAATTTTCGGTTTCGATGAAGGCGATTTAAAAGTATTGCTCGTACGCCGTGGGGTTGAACCCTACCAAGGGCAATGGGCATTACCCGGAGATTTGGTAGACCCTGAAGAAGATTTAAATGTTGCTGCTGTTCGTGTACTCAACGAATTAACCGGCCTTAACAACGTCTTCATGCAACAGGTGTTTACCTTTGGTGAAGTACATCGACATCCCTTAGGACGCGTTTTTACCGTTGCTTATTACAGCCTTATACGCATCGATAAATACAAAGTAAATAAAGGGAATTGGGCTGAGGAAGCCGAATGGTGGTCGATAAATAATATCCCAGAATTACCCTTCGATCACAATCTAATTGTTGAAACCGTTAGCGATAATTTCAGAACCCAAGTAAAACGAAAACCCATTGGTTTTGAATTACTCCCAAAAACATTCACGCTCACCGAAATTCAGCATTTATACGAAGCTGTCTTGCAAACCAACTTCGATGTCCGCAACTTTCGTAAGAAATTACTAACTACGGGATTACTCATCGATACCAATACCTTCACAAAAAACAATGCCCACAGGCCAGCAAGATTATATCGATTCAACAAACAGAAGTACGATCGTTGGAGTAAAAGTGGCTTTACTCTTGACATGTAAATAGAACTTATTTACAAAACTGCAACCGTAAAACAAGAAAAACCCATCGCTACCAACCCAATTACTATCCGTGTTACCGTGGGTACACTGAATGACTAAAGCAATTTTGTGGTAGCAATTATTTTACCTAAATTGTCTCGTATTACCAATACATTAACGGCTTGATGGTAATTTGTCTTCACTTCTGCCTGCCAATTATCGCCTTCCCGCACCCAAGGAATCGATCGCTGCAGTTGGGCACCTGTTATACTCCATAATTCGGCCGATATAGGTTCTTTAACACCCTTTACATTTAGTTGATACCTACCGAACCCAATTTCTTTCACCCATAATTTACCCGAAAATAAATCCACAACCCCGTTGAATTCAAAAATCCATGACCGAAAAACGGTATCCGAGATACAACCATCCAACCTTGCTTCAGCTGTGATTTCTAAGAGGTAACTAGATGTTCCTTGGGGAATTACAAAAGAAAATATGGAGTCTTGTTGTAAAATGCTAAGATCTGCCTGGTTGGTATTCCAAGTATAACTATCGGCATCGCTTAATGCTTTTACGGATAGCGTATCTCCCCGAAATTTACCAAATTGCATTACCGTAAATACAGGTTTACTTGGCACCTTCCGACTTAATAGCATACTGGTATCCGAACCTTTACAGCCATTATTGTCGATAACTTCAAGTACAACAACAGTCCATCCTGGACTACCCGTAACTAGCAATAAGCTATCGTTCTGGGATGTTTCCTTACCATCTACTGTCCATGATTTAGTCTTCAGGGTAGAGCTATGGGTAGTCTGATATACAAATTGTACTTCCGTGCCTGTACAAACAGACGAATCACCGATAATACTAACTACTGGCAAGGAATTTACTTGAAAGCTATCGGCCAGGATGCTCGTACAACCGGAATCACTGGTTACTGTTAAAAACAAATTCATTTTCCCAACAGCAGAAGCCAACCCTTTCCATGTTCCCACCGTATCGGTAGTTAACATTTTATTGCCTACAGCCCATTGCCATTGAATTTTTCGTGGACCTTTGTAATCCACATCAGTAATCACAATACTATCGCCTGAACAATACCCGTTCTTGGAATAATTAAGGGTCAAAGAGGGCAGTGGATTTACCCGAAAACGTCTGATTTCTCGAGCACCCATATCCCACCAGGTTCCGGATGCACTGCTCATACGCTTTTTGGGACGAACCGAAATTGTGTAAACTCCAGCATTGAAGTTCAATATTTTAACAGTATCCAACGCTGATAATACAGCCAATGGTTCCCATTGTAAATTACTATCCAACAATTCAATAACAATGGAATCTGCATCGTAACCCGATTTCTTCCAACTTACCGCAGACATTAATTCGAAACTACAGGTATTGGAAATTGTTACATTCTGTAAGGAAGGAACGGGATACACTTTCAGCGTGGGATCGCCCATCAAGGCAATATGAACACCTGAAAATTGTGACGCTGTATTGTAGTTTGGATAACTATTGTAGGTATTTAGAACCGCGGCATACAAGGGTTTTCCCAATGCCGTAGAATGCATCAACCAATAAGGTCTTCCGCTCCAAACCGATGCCAAACCCCAGCCTTTGGAAGCTAAGGGTGCTCTGAGGAAATTATCGATATTATCCCAATCCCCATAATAACTACCAAATGTTAACGTAAAAGGATTAAGCAAACTATCAGTAACAAAATCATTCGTACTCGCAACACCACTGGCCGAGGTGTAGTTGCCAGATCCACAGCCATAACTCCACAAATAACTATTTTTACGCATGGAGGTAACATAATCGCGTTCGAATACTGAATCCGCCGAATACACCGAGAAATTACGGAACCCTCCCGATGCAAATGCTTCGGAACTTAAATAGCCGAAATTATCATCAATTAATCCGCGATTTACCGGTTTTAACTCCCCGCGACGAAAAGCCAAATTCTTGCGTAAATATCGGGCCATTAATAAAGTATCATTGTTGGAAAACGACCCCATATCGTATAAATCAATTCTGCCTACGGGTAGTTCAACGTATTGAATTGCATTGGGTAAAGTAGACGTTGTATTAAACCTACTCAAATCAAATTTACCATCACCGGGGGTATTGTGGTTATTTGATCTAGCCGCAGATGTATTATTGATGTTAACATCGGTCCATTTGATGGAAAAAGATCCATAATATAGGTCTGCTGGCCAAGCACCGGTGTGTTCTGGGTGCGCATCAGGCCGGAAATTACCGCTGTATGGAACGGGAATCCTCCCTAGCAGAATTAAGGCTTTCACGTTGCCAGTATCGTTCATATACTGATTCTTAACCCATGCTTTTATTCGGGTTACCGAATCACTGCGCAAAAATGATTGCGTAATACACTGCCAACCTTCTCGCTCTAATTGATCCTTGTATTGCGCAATTTCTTTTCGCAACGACTTTGTGTATGCAGAATCGATTGCAATTAGCACTTTCCCCAGCGGTTGATAAGCAACCTCATAACCTGCCGTTATATAACCATTGCCTGCAAATGAAGTGTACTTGGTATGCCATTTGGCTACTCGGTATTCCCTAACCATTCCCTTTTTCATGGTTGTATCCAAATAGAAAAGTCCATTTACCCCCATCGTATCCTTCAAATCCCATCCTGTACCAGAAGTGGATTTTGTGTATACCTCATACCGCTTCGCGTTAGGATCACTTTTCCATTGCAATTTTAACCCTTTACCCTCCTCCCAACTCGTAAATAATTCTACAGCTACATCTCGAGCGGTCTGACTTTTCACCGAAAAACTGGTAAGTAAAAACAAGAAGAATAGACTGTATAATCGCATCACTACATTTTGCAGTGGCAATTTACGCAAACCCAAATAAAAAATTCGTAATAATTACACGAAGATTTGGGCGCTGAGCGTTAATTTTGAAAGCTATCGTGGAGTCGAGCAACAAACCTAATACCATCAATGACCATAGTTTAGGCCCAATTGAAGGCTCTTCGAGAGGATTAATAGTTTGGGCTGGGTTAGTGATTGCAATTCCGAGTTTATTGATATTTATTTTTTCGATTTCCCCCTACACAATTACCATCGCAGGCTGGGAATTAAAAAAATTCCAATGGGGAACAGGTTTAGAATCTACCTCCATTGAAAACGAAGAAGGATTAACAGAGCAAGACACAACCTCCTTCCAACCCTTTGCCGTTACCGACACTGCCACCACCCTAACGATAGATTCTTTAAATCCCCAACCAGCATCGGCCGGAGGCTTTAAAGTGTCTACCACGTTAACACCATTTTTCAATCCTATATTCAATGACACCACCAAACACAGAGTTTTATTGATTGGTGATTCCGAAGCCGGTGGACTCCGATATCCATTGAATGATTATTGCTTAGCCAATGGTCATAAACTAGTAGCTTGTGTTGAATGGTACTCGGCAACGGTTTTTAATTTTGCTAAGGCCGATACCATCGCTAGAATTATTCAGCAGTATAAACCTACGTATGTGTTTGTGGTTATGGGATTAAACGAGTTATTCGCAAAAGATTTGAAAGCCAGAAGCAGCGCTGCACGATTATTGGCTAAAAAATTACAGGGCATCCCTTACACGTGGATCGGCCCTGCCAATTGGGAAGAAGATTTTGGAATTAACGATGTATTTGCAAGGGCTGCCGATGAGGGAACCTATTTTTATACCAAACAGTTAGTTTTACCCAGGGCCGACGACGGAAGACATCCAAACAACAAAGGTTACCGTATTTGGATGGATAGCCTAGCCGGCTGGATAAACACCTCTGCTAAATGGAGAATCCCTTTAAAAACACCTACCAAACGGGCAAGGCCATTAAAATCGGATATTATCATGATGAACGCTGCTAAATTTCGAGGATACTAATGGGCATGAATTTCAGTTGGTTTACAGATACCTTTAGCGCTGAACACCTGCGAGTGGCCGTGCTGGACGCACTGCGTTATTCCACTAAGGAACCATGGTTCTTCACTGAATTTACATTTTTGGCAACCTTCGGGATCTTCCTTCTTGGCTATGCCCTCCTTTTTAAACAAGAATGGTTACGTAAAGTATATATCATTCTTTTCAGTTTATTCTTTTATTACAAAAGTAGCGGACCCTTCTTGCTCTTGTTTGGGTTAATGATAGTGAGTGATTATTTATTTGCTATACAAATTGAAAAAGCCCAAGGAAGAAAAAGAAAATTATACGTATGGTTAGCCATTGGATACAGCCTTTCGTTTTTGTTGTATTTTAAATACGTAGATTTCTTTATCGCTAATTGCAATAACCTTCTCCACACGGATTTTAGCGCGAAAAGCCTATTCCTTCCCATCGGTATATCGTTTTATACATTTCAATCCATTAGTTACATTTTGGATGTATACAGAAAAGATATTCCCGCTACAAAAGACTTTGTTGACTACACCTTTTACATGACCTTTTTCCCTCATTTGGTAGCCGGCCCGATTGTTCGAGCAAAAGACTTTTTGCCCCAAATTTTTCAGCCGCAAGCCATCAATACAACCTTGTTTAAGGACAGTATTTTTAGGATTATTATTGGTTTAGTTAAAAAGCTGTTTATCGCCGACTATTTAGCTAAGTATGCCGATTTAGTACATTTAGCACCCTCGGCCTATTCCGGTGGAGAAAACCTATTGGCCATGTACGCCTACACCTTCCAAATTTATTTCGATTTTTCAGGGTACTCCGATATTGCAATCGGTATTGCCTTGATGTTGGGATATAAATTAAAGGAAAATTTCGATAACCCCTACACGGCAAGCAACATTACTATCTTTTGGAGAAAGTGGCATATTTCCTTAAGCAGCTGGCTGCGCGATTATATTTACATACCGCTGGGTGGAAACAGGAAAGGAGAAGTGAATATGTACGTATTCCTTTTTATAACGATGCTAGTGGGCGGTTTTTGGCATGGGGCCGATTGGAGATTTGTGTTTTGGGGATTTGCCCACGGAGCCGCATTGGCTTTTCATAAAGCGTGGAGTACGTTGCTCGAAACCAAAGAAGGGGCCAAGGCTGAGCATTCTGTAAATTCACCCTGGTACGCATTCCCCGCAAAAATTGGAAACACCTTATTAACCTTTCATTTTGTGGCTGTTTGTTGGATTTTTTTCAGAGCAAGAAGCTTTCAATCGGCCTATGATTCTATCCGAACAATGTTATTTAAAAGTCAATGGGTAGATTTTCAAGGCTTTTGGTTCTCAAGACCTGAAATTGTAATCATGCTTTGTGTTGCAGCCAGTATTGTTTTCTTCCCTGTTGTTATTAAACAACAACTGTTTGGTTGGATAAAAAAGATCCCCGCGTGGTTGTGGATTTTCATTATGCTATTTGCCCTACAGATTATCACTCAATTCCGTGACGATGTGGTTCAACCTTTTATTTATTTCCAATTTTAAATGCCAAACATGCAGCGGGTGGCCAAGAGAATCAAACGAATGGGATGGCCCATTTTATGGCTGTTGGGGTGGAGTTACTTTCCATTAGCTGCGGCTAACAATAATAAATCCTTTGTAAAGTACTATTCCATCAATAATAGAATTCCCAACGAAATAACCCTTGATAATTGGTTCCTCGATACCAATAAAAACAACACGTACTACAAAGCGCATCTTTTTCTTACAAGTTCCGCTTTACTCCAAAATCAATGTAGAGAATTAGCCAAATTACACCCCAATTATTCTTCCCTAGTTTTGCCACCAAATAATCGGAAAACGGCCCCTGCAGCACCGTTGAAAAAACGCTTTAAAATTGTACATATCGGCGATAGTCATATACAAAGTGATATTCTCAGCGATGCTATCCGACAGCAATTTCAACTGCATTTTGGCAATGCGGGAAGCGGTTTTTTATTTCCTTATGGATTAGCAAAAAGCTATGGACCAAGAGGTATAACAGCCAGTACAGCAGGTATTTGGATCGACTACAAAACCATGACACCATCCTTGGATCGAGGTTTGGGAATCACCGGCTACGGACTAACCAGCTACACACCTAATGCCAGTATACACCTAAACTTTTCCGATAAATTCAAATCCATTCCCTACCAACGAATTAAAGTTTGGCACAGTGTAGACACTACCTCCTTTGATATCTCTGCAAGATTGGTAGTTAAAGAAGCTATCTATGACATTGTTTCTCAAGAGCTTCCTCTGATTTATACCGAACAAGTGAATACAACTCCGGCAAAATCTTGGGGACAATCTACCTTTGCTTATAGTAGTAAGGGGAATTTGGAATCATTAACCTTTCAGTTTGGTAAAACCAACGCCCAACAAACCCATATCGACTTTTATGGATTCCAATTAGAATCAGCCAATAACAGCGGAGTAGAATATCAAAGTTACGGGGTTGTGGGTTCCCAATTTACTCACTTTATTAAAAATGCCAGCTACGCCGTTGAGCAATTACTCTATGTTCAGCCCAATATTATTATTTTCAGCTTTGGCACAAACGAAGCCTATAATGGTAAACTTAACAACGTTGACTATTACGTCACAGTACAGCGATTTTTAGATTCATTGCAATTAGCGCTACCCAATACAGCCATTGTAATTGCCAATTGTCAGGATACCCGAAGTAGCGGCAAAATCCCTCCTAAACAAAAAGAGGTGAATTATTTATTGCGTGAACTTTCTGAACAACGCGGGTTTGCGTATTTCGATTTAAATTCAGCGATGGGGGGTTGGAACTCCATTTACCGATGGCAGCAATTGGGGTTAACTTTAAAAGATAGAGTCCATTTCACGGGTGCAGGATACTCGTTGCAAGGAAAAATGCTAGCATCCGCCTTATTAGAAGAATACAATCAATCCTCCCCTTTACCCATTGATATAGATGCCTTAGATGCAGAAATAGATTCTTTTGCTAAATTATTAAGACTAAATTCTATCACCAGTGAATCAGAGTTACATAGTCTATCCCCCGAGTTAAATTCAACCCTTGCGTCCGATTCAAGTTTGATAAAAAAAAGCAACCCAGCCGTTGCTACCCCAAATAAAACAGCATCAAGCAAACAACTACCCAAGACCGCTAACAACACCTTTAAATACACTGTTCATACCGTGAAAGCGGGTGAAAGCTTGTATAGAATCGCCCTGCGATACAATGTTACCGTGGATGCTATCGTAAAGAAAAACAATTTAAAAAATCCCAAAGCAATTAAGCCTGGGCAAAAGATTCTAATTCCCAAAAAGTAAGTTTTTACCGCACGTAATAAAAAAAGAGGCCATCTCGCCATGAGACAGCCTCTTTGTATTCATTGTTAATGATTTTTAATGATTTAGTGTATTAAATCATCCCAATTATCCCATCGATTTAACAAGATAATCAGTATACATTATCCCTCATTAACGGATAATCTGCAAGTTAGATCGAGTTTCTCCTTTTGCCGATTGGATAACCACATGATACAAACCAGGTGTTAAATGAGTTAAAGACATTTCAACGCCTTTTTGTCCTTGTACCTGTTGAAACGTTTGAGCAAAAACCGACTTGCCTGTTGCATCTACAACCGTTACTGCCAATTGTCTTTCTTCGCCAGCAAATCGAATTATCGCACTTCCCTGACTAGGATTAGGCATCAATACAAACTGATTCAAGGCTACTGTTTTTATAGAATTTGAAGCCGCAACGGTAACGTCGAAATAAACGGTATCCGACTTACACGGTGGATTGTTCGCCACTACCATTACTTTGAACGTGCCATCCGCACTAAAAGTATAGGTTGGTTCTTGTTGGAAGCTCTCATTCCCATCGGAATAGTTCCAGTAAACATCGGCAGCATTGCTACCTGCAAATTTAAACTGAACCGTTCTGCCGCTTACAACGGTGTAACTCATAGCTGCAGCGGGTTTTAATGCAGATGCAACATTTACCGATTTGATGGTTTCACAGCCTGCAACATTTTTAACACTTACTGTGAAACTATTGATTGATCCCGCGGCTGTTCCCATAGTTGTTCTCGTGGTACCACCATTTGACCAACTGTAGGTATAGGTAGCATTTGGGGGACCCCCTGTTACTGCTGCAGTTAATAACGTTGAATCTCCTTGACAAACCAAGGTATCCGCTGCCGTTAAAGTAACATTAGGACCTTGCTGTACTTGAACTTGCGCAAATGCTTGTCCAGTACAACCCAAGGAATCCACACCGGTTACAGTATAAACGGTATTGGCAGTAGGTAGTGAATATACAGTATCTCCGGAAACCGTATTTAGGCCAGTAGAAGGTGACCATGTATACGTTTCAGCACCACGAACTACTATTTTCGCGGGGGTTGAACTGCCAGCACAAACTACAGATGGATTAGGACTAACTGTGATTGTGGGAGCTGTTCCATCCACAAAATAAATTTTAATTAAATCAGAGGTATCCGATTCTCCCGAATTGGAACAATTTACTATAACGCGTATCCAACGGTTCAAACCAACTGTTCTTGAAAAGTTTCCTGTGGGAGTAGCATTGTTATTCCATGCCGCATTTGTATTAAACGTGGTTGAGTCAGTAGATAATTGCCAAGAAAACGTACTGCCGGTTGCTGTAGTCTGACCGTTTAATCGCAACTGGACTGCTGCGTTATTCCCGCAAATCTTATATTGGCTTGCCGTAACAACACCTGGGTTTGGTTTGCCTTCGCAGTAGGTAGGGAATGCGTCCCAGATTACACTATCAACAAAAATATTACCAGCATTGGCTGCACCACGCGCTGTTCCTTGTATCAAGAAATAGTTAGTAGTTCCTGTATACGAAGAAGGAATCGCAAAAGAATAACGATGCCAACCTTGCGCTACTGAATCTGGATAGGTGTTCTTGGCATAACGCGCAATTCCACCCAATCGCTTAGCGCCAGTTAAATTTCTCGCTGTGTTGATCCATACTGTTACACTATCCGCAGTACTGTAAATAGTATCACGATACATGTGCAATGTAACATAGGAATTCTGAGAACCTCTCTTACTCAAGTCAATCACCGGAGAACACAATGACTGCGATGAACCGGCGGTAATGTTTCGGCAAGTAAATCGAGCCATGGCATTTCCGGAAAATGTAGTGGCTGCAGGAGTAGTACCCGCTGCTGTACCACCCGTAGTGGCATTGGTTCTTCTAGTCCAAGTAGCGCCGCCAAATCCTCCTCCACCTACAGTAATCCAACCGGCAGGTGGCACTGCCGTTTCAAAACCCTCTCCTGTTGTTACCTGAGCCTGGGCATTATCTCCCCACATTCCAGTAAACAGAATTAATAGTAGTAGTTTATTTTTCATATAGCTTAGTTTAATCTTTTTTTCCGCTGATTAGTAAAAATGTACCATGAGTATCCAAGTTCCTAAACCCTTGAACCGTCTCATCAAAAATGGCATGTATCGAATAAATATAAATCCCTTCGGGCACCAATTCTCCCATGTAATTACCGTCCCAAGCCTCATTCAATGGTCTGTTTTCAAACAAACAAGCCCCCCATCGATCATAAACACTCCAATATCCTTCTTTTACACCGCAGTAAATCAATGGTTTTATTACATCGTTCCTTCCTCTGGATCCATAGGGCGTAAACGCATTGGGCATGTACCAATTACAGTTACATCTGCCACCAATTTCAGCATATGCTCTAAGTTTATCCGTTCTTTCTCCGCAAACATTATACGTTCTAAGTGTAAAGGTACCCGATGTTCCTACCGTAATTTCCGGCGTTTTAGCTCCCGTATTCCATTCGTACTTAAAACTACCAAATGGCTGCCCGCCCTTGATTACGTATCGATCTCCTCTACAAAACCAAAATTGAGTATCTGCAAAAACAGGAACTGGCAGTGTATCAAACTTAACGGTAACCGAATCTAGCCTACTTCCACATTTGTTGGTTGTGTACAAATAATACTTGAAAGCAAACATAAAATTCCGCTTAGCGGTAGTAAAACCATCACTCCACAAATACGTGTTAGCCCCTGGTTGTGTCGCATCAATGTTCCAATTAAACGGTCTAGCACAAAACGTAGTATCTTTTAATGGAGCTTTCGTTGGTGGCATTCGCAGTACAATTTCAAAAGTGTCATACGCCACGCCGCACTGATTAGCAATTTCTAATACTACCTGCTGTTGCGAAACAAACTGTTTAGGAACCGTTGTATCTCCATCAGACCAAATATACTTATTGGGTTGAATCTTCGTTAAATTAACCGAAACTGACCCACCAACACAAAACGCCGTATCCGGTAATTTAGTGGCTACTGGCGGCACAATTAACATCAACTTTAATGTATCAATACGAAATCCACAAGTATTTTTAGTCTCTACCCAATAGGTGCCCTTGTTGGTGAATGTTCTCGTAGACAACGTACTTCCATTATCCCATACATTGTTAGCGTAGGGTACGGAAGCATTCACCGTGTAGCTAATGGGCAATCCGCAAAACGTAGTATCTTTAATTTTTGGTTTAGAAGGTACGGAGGCAGAAACAATATTAATCGTATCCTTTCTGTTACCACAAGCATTGGTAGTTGTTATTACCACCCCAGCTGCCGATGTAGTGAAAACCTTGGATGCCGATGTGCTGCCATCGCTCCAGGCATAGGATTGACCTAACACCTGCGTCGCATCTACTGTTACAGATGGCGAACTCGTGCATAATAAATAATCGGCCTTTAGTGTTTTAATTGGCAAAGGGCACGCCGATTCACAAACAACCGTACGAGAGAATTTTACCGATACCGTATCCACAGCCATGGCAATGAAATCCCCAGGAGAATAAATGGTATAGGTGGATGTATCCCAATTCCAGTTCGCTCCGTTGTTTGTTACCGTCTGATTAGAAATACCACATAAATTTTCGCAAGGATTGGAAACACTAAAGTTTAAATGAGGACCCGTTGTAGGATCCGCTCCCATAACCGTAAGACCTCCGCCGCTTATCTTGGCCATGAATTTCGAATTCGCAGCAATTGCAAAGGAGGTATTTCCATTTGAATAAAACTTAGCTAATTGCGAGCCACCGTTGGTATCCAATTGGAGAATCAGGGCTCTACTTGGAGCTGCCGACGATAAAGCACCTACCCATAGACTGCCTCCGTCCAACAAAATTGTATACCCCTGTTCAACAGATGCATTGGCTCCTACAGTTCTCGACCATTTCCTAGTGCCGTTTGCCGTAAATGCTGTTACCATAACATTACCCGTAAACGTTCCTCCCGTAGACCCAACCGTAAATATAGTTCCACCCGGAGCCACAACCACATCGCTGAATGAATTCGTTCCTGTAGATGTGCCTTTCCAAATTCTCCGAACTCCACCGGCGTCTCTGATGAAAACCGCAAAAGGAAACGTTGATGTAGACCTAGACCAACCGGTAATCACCCACTCATTGCCAACCCTAGCAGCTCCCAATGCGTGGTGCTCCGTGTTATTCATGTCGATGTTATTATGCCAAAGTGTGTTACCCGAAGAATCCAATAAAGCCGCAATCATATTCCGCTTACCTGTTAATTGTAAACCCTCACCCACCACTAAAAATCGATTCCCATTTAATACAAAAACACTATTGATTAAATCCTCACTGGCCGATCGCCCCGAAGATGGGGTCCGTCTCGACCATTTCAATACTCCATTATTACCAAAATAATGTATGGTGCCTAAATCTGCATTTACCGCTTGAACGTGCGAACTACCTACCACTACGGCTCCACCATTTGGCGTGGATGCCACGTTGTATACACGGTCTCTGTAGGCAGCCCCAGTCTTATCCCCAAATCGCAACCAACTCAATACTTTCCCCGTATCATTGGTGCGAACGGCAAACGCATCTACATGTCCTCCAGAACTATTCCCATGCCCCACATACCAATGCAACTTCCCTGCAATCGCGGTTGCTACAGGCGTCATACTCGAAAAATTCCGAGTACCCCCCGTGGGAACAACCTCATCCACCCGGAAATACATCTTTTTCATGAACGTATTGCAAACCGATTGACCCTTAATCCCCGCTATAAATACTAAAAAAAATAATAATAATCCAATGAATCGATTACGCATTTCAATAACCATCTTGTTTTGATTTATTAAGAATAGACGATTTTTATCCAAATTCGTTTACTCAATTCTACAAAACTATGTTTTTTACTGTCATGCTGTTAAACTTCATTCAAAGCGACTAATAATATATACCATATTTTCTTAATTTGACAATACAATGACAATTTCACAACGCTTGCTTCGCGCATCAAATTACTTGAGCGCTATTATCGTAATCCTTGGAAATAATAGTTGTAATGATACCAACGCCCGGCCCCTGCAAACTATCCGATAGCCACTTACATCAACGATCAATCTCAAATACTTTTGCATTTTTCGCAAAAAGCCACCGGTAGCATTCGTCGCATTCCGAAGATTCAAAAAAAAATACCGACCTTTACCACCTAATAATTGTGAAGAAATCTATCATCTTTTCAGCGCCCTCTGGATCAGGTAAAACTACTGTAGTTAAGCATTTATTGAACGTCATGGGCGATAATTTAGCCTTTTCAGTTTCCGCCACAACCCGTAAGCCAAGGGAAGGCGAATTGGACGGTCGAGAATACCATTTCCTAGAATCATCCGTATTTAATCAACACATCCAAGACAATGCATTTTTGGAATATGAAGAAGTTTATGCCGGGATATTATACGGTACTCTTTGGAGCGAAGTACACAAAATTTGGAACGCAAACAAAGCTGTTATTTTCGATGTTGACGTAAAAGGAGGATTGAATTTAAAAAGACAATTTGGAGAACAAGCCCTGGCCGTATTCTTAAGGCCTCCTTCGGTAGAAATTCTTATGGATCGACTTACAAAGCGGAGCACTGAAGTTGAGCATCAACTCAAGGAACGTATCGCAAAAGCGAATTATGAGCTGAGTTTCGAACAACAATACGATTTGGTTGTTGTTAATGATGACCTTTCTACTACTTTGAAAGAATGCGAACAAATCGTACAAAATTTCTTAAATAAATAATTCCTCGCCATGCGAATCGGACTGTATTTTGGATCCTTCAATCCTATTCATTTGGGGCATTTAGATGTAGCCACATACATGGTGCAGCATATCCCTTGTGATCAAGTTTGGTTTGTTCCCTCTCCCTTGAATCCACACAAAAAACAGGAAACGTTAATTCCGGCAGAAATTAGACTGCAATGGGTAAAAACCGCTATAGAAAACAAAGAGAACTTATCCTTTTCAGCCATAGAATTTACTTTGGGCATCCCAAGTTATACGCATAGAACTTTACTAAAACTAATTGAAGAATTCCCGCAATATCAATTTCATCTTATTATGGGCGGTGATAATCTCTCTGGTTTTCATAAATGGCAAAATGCGGAAGAGATTGCACAACTAGCACCGTTACATGTTTATGCTAGGCCCGGTTTTGAAACACCCCCTAACCCTTTGCCGTTCAATGCAACATGGCATCAAGCACCTTTAATCGATATTTCTGCAACCGATATTCGGAACCGATTGGAACATAATCTTTCCATCAATCATTTGGTACCTGAAAATTTAATCAGCGATATTGTTGGGTTTTTTAAAGAATCGCTCCTGCAACCGAACCATCACATAGGCAACCCCGAAAGTCACTAAAAAAGAATACAAAGCATACACTAACGCAGGTTTTTCCATTAATGGCTGATGCAGCTTTTCACCAGCAATTAATAAGGCCAACGCCGTATTGTGCAAACCAACTTCTATGGCAACGGTTACACGGTTTTGAAACGACAACTTAAACGGCAAGCCCGCTAAAAACCCCAACAACATACTTCCCCCGTTTAAAATAATCGCGTACGGCGTTAAAACAATAATATCACTTATCGTGGTTTGCGTACCCCCTTGATCCGGTTTGGCTAAAAATTTTGCAGCGAACACCAGCAGCAATAATATGGGTAAAACGGCATTTACGCTTTTCGATAATCGATATACATTATTCCCCAATTTATCCCTAACCAACATCCCTAATCCTGCAGGTATTATTGTTACGATAAAAATATCAAACATCGTATCCCAAAACGGTAATTCAATGATGCCCACTGAAGCCATAGGCATTAACCAATCCAAAAAAATATTCACTAAAAACGGAATAGTAAACAACGATAAAAACGCATTGCACACGGTTAATGAAACCGCCAATGCTACATTTCCACGCACAAAATAACTTACCAAATTGGAGGTTATCCCTCCAGGGCAAACACTTAAAATCATGATACCAACCTGTTGCTCCGGATTTAATGATGATTTACTTACCAACCAAGCAGCAAACAATGGCAACAAAACCATTTGGGAAAATAATCCAATGCCAAGCGATTTGGGCTGATCAAACAATTGTTTAAAATCATTACGCGTTAAGCCTAACCCAAGCCCAAACATGATTAACGCCAAAACTACATTGAGCAAATAATTTATGTTTAAGTCGATCCCAAAAATATCCATAATTAGTAGCCGGTAGAATTACGCAACCAAAGCATATCAATGAATTGATAGCCAAAATACAAACCAATGGCAATTAGTATAAATCCAAAATATCGCGTAATCAATGAAAAAACCCTATTGCTAATTTTTTTCCCTATGTAATCACTGAGATAAACCTTGCCTAAATCCAGCGAAAAAAGTGCAAACAAAATACCAAACAATTGAACAAGGATGGGCAATCGATCGGCAAAAGTCTTGCCCTCATTCCCTACCGAAGCAGTAGCTAAAATCCCTACCCACAACATAAGAACAAAGGGATTTAACGAATTGGTAATAAATCCTTTGGAAAAAGATGCAGACGCTGATGCAGGCAACTGCGGTAAATCTTTATTATTGCTATACCACGCCCTAAACCCCATAATCAGCAATCCTACACTTGCAATTCCAGAAAACACCAACTTAAATGCGGGTAGTACAAAATAACTGGACAATCCAAAAAAGCAAGCTAAAGCCACTAGGGTTTCACTCATGAAAATACCCATCGCCATGCGTAAACCCGCTCTTTTTCCACCCTGAATTCCTGCATGGATTAATGTAAAAAATGACGGGCCGAAACTTAAAAGTCCCAGTATCAGGCCGGTTGCATAGCCCTTAGATATGGCAATAATCCACGGATTCACCTACCTCCGCAAAATACAACCCATTCTAGCAGCAGCCAAATAAAGAAGAGATATTTTCTAACAGTAATAACAATCGTCCATTAAAATATCACACACAAATTGAGCCTGTAAGAAATGAGCAAATGCAAAAACCTAAACCAGTTAAACTACAAGAATTAGTTATTTACCGCCAAAATATGCTTCTATTCGATCTAATAAATACGGATACAAAGTCGCATTACTAGCAATAATGGTCTTACCAAATAGATAATCCATCCCTCCCGAAAAATCACTCACCGTACCGCCTGCTTCTTGTACAATCAATGCACCGGCAGCAACATCCCAAGGCGCTAAACCCAATTCGTAAAACCCATCAAACCTACCCTCCGCCGTAAACGCTAAATCAATAGCCGCCGAACCCATCCGCCGCAACCCATGAGTACTGCGCATCAATTCCTCTAACAATTGTAAATATGCTGGCGTCTTTGAAAATTCATAATATGGAAACCCTGTAGCTAATAAAGAATTCTTAGCCTCAGTTACCGAAGAAACACCAATCCTTTTATCGTTTTTATAAGCACCGGCTCCAGCAACGGCAACGTACATATAATCCCAAACTGGGCAATAAATGTAGCCTGCCTTCAGCCCGCCATCGCTCCACAACGCTACGCTTATACTAAAAACAGGAAGACCATGCAAATAATTTGTGGTTCCATCCAATGGATCAATAATCCAAGTAGGATCCTCGCCTAAGACAGCCGTTGAATTATGCTCCTCTCCAATAAATGCAGAATTCGGCAAAATTGCTCGCAACCCATGCATTAACTGAGTTTCCGATTCTTGATCCACAAAACTCACCAACTGATTGATACCCTTATCCTCTACAGAATCAGGGTTGATTTTTTGCCAATGGTCTAACTGAAATGCTCCTACTGCCTTCAATAATGCCACCAATTGGGCATGTCCTTCAACAGGAAATCCTACCCCCCAAGATACATTAGCAAAACTGCTCATAAGCAGCCATCAAATTATCGGCTACCATATCGGCCGTTCTGCCTTCTATCATATGTCGTTCTACCATATGCACCACCTCGCCATTCTTAAACAATGCAACCGCAGGCGAAGATGGTGGGTAAGGAACCATGAATTCCCGGATTTTGGCAGTAGCCTCCGTGTCCTGTCCGGCAAACACCGTTACCAGTTTCGTAGGCTTTTTTGTCCCAGATAAACTCTTAACTACACCAGGTCTTGCCGATCCAGCAGCACAACCGCATACAGAATTAACTACAACCAATGTAGTATCCGTATTGCCTTCCATCGCTGCGTTAACCTCGTCTGCCGACTTCAACTCTTGAAAACCTTGGTTGGATAATTCCGCGCGCATTGGCGCTACTAACATTTCTGGATATGGCATAATTTTATTTTTTTACAAATTTACAACTTAGAATCATTTATATAACATTTAAAACCACCGTCAATTTGTGCAATTCTTTGCAACCTTTCTGTATTTTCACGTCTTCATTAAAACTAATTTCATCCTCCAATAAAATTGAATTTATGTTCTCCTGTAACAAACAACCTATACCATCACTAAACGTCTTCACAACTATTTCCCAATGGCGGGCAATCAAAACAGTCCTCCGTATTGTAGTCCTTTTATTGTTAACCAGTTTCTCTTCCAATACAAAAGCCTCCGCGGTTCTCGGTGGCGATTTGGTAACCAACTGGATTGGAGGAAACAAATATCAAATTATCTTTACCCAATACAGATCCTGTTCAGCCGTCTTTTGGAACACAACTACCAATGGAGTTCTATATTGCTACATCGGCAAAGACGGTGATTCCACTTGTGGATCTGTTAAAGTTTCACTAAAATTTCAGTCTATAGATAGTTTAACGGTTAAATGTTCATCCAAGCAAAACAGTAGCAGTTGCTCCGATGTATTTAAAGATATTGTAGCCCAGCATTATACGGCGGAAATCGACTTGGATCAAGAACCGTTTAAAACCCAACTAGCCAAATCTTCCTGCAAAGAAATCACCTTTTATACCTACGCCTTTAAGTTTAGGCTCGGATCGTTGAAAACCTGCTCCAATACCGAACTTTTACTCACTGCTAAATTGTACATTAGTAATTTAAAATCATGCAACAACACAACCAATAAAGGGCCTGTGGCATTACTCCCCTATTACGCTGTGGCAGAAAAATACGCCACCAACAGCTTCGCTACCGGCTTGGTAGATACAGCAGACAGAGACTATATGTCATTTAAAATGAAACCCGTAATGACGAAATTCTCGGGAAGCGGCGTGCTTACAACGTGTATCGCCACGGCAACGGGCAATGCGAATATCCCATTTACCCCTTTTTGCTCTCCCCCATCGGCCACCTGTGCAGTTAATCTAAAAACATACCCATCCCGCGGTTCTTGGTTCGATACCGCAACCGGAGATTTTGTTATTTCTCCAATAAACGACGAAATATCCTCCTTCTTGATAGAAATAAGTGAATTCAGAAGAAATAAATCCGGACAATTGGTCCTAATCGCAAAACACACCCGAGAACAAATAATCGCTACATACTCCAGTACTAACAAACCTCCTGTTTCCCCAGTAAGCACCGCAATAAATATTTGTGCTATAGATAGTGTATGCCAACCAATTTTTGAATCGTCCGATTTCAGTTCTTCTACCGATGATTCCTTAATTTTTAACTTGCCTTGGATGCCAAAACCTTTAGCGCCAAAAGCATCCCCTGTTTCTAAATTAAATGTAAAATATAATTTTTGTGTAAGACCAAAAATTTCTGACACCACCACAGCACCTCTATTAATTCCCGTAATGGTTCAAGACAATCACTGCACCCAATTGCAACGAATTTCTAAAACCATAGTAGTTAGAGTTAACCCCAAACCCGAAGCCGATATTGTAACCAAATATCTTGGCTGCAATAAAATTTTAATTTCCGCCTCCAACAAAGAGGGCAAGCCCTTTTCTATAAATTGGCAAGTAACGCAAGTTGGAGCTTCCTATTTGCGAGCCTCCAGCAGAAAATCCGATACTATTACCGCCTATGGCAATGGAACGTACTTGGTTAGACATTTACTATCCAACGGAACAGGGTGTTTCAGTAGCAGAACAGACACCATCAAAATTTCGGACAACCCTGCTTTGGTTAAATTAGCGGCCAAGGAACAATACGGTAATGGATCCGATTCCTTTACATGCAAAGTAAACCCTTTCACAATTAAGACTTATTCCATTTCCGGTAAAGCACCCTTTAAATACCAATGGTATGGCGCAGGTTACAATACCTTAATACCGGGCGAAGCCTTAACATGGACAACAAATAC
>CANGWH010000022.1 GCA_947457565.1 Flavobacteriales bacterium | reverse complement strand
TCTATTGGATTTGATGGCAAAGAATTGGCCAGTTTCTTTGTGAGTGACGATCGTTGGCGTAGGTTAAAAGAAGTTCAGTTGGATGCATCGGCCAATGCCGTAAATAGCGGTGATGTGGTATATAAAAGCCAAATGATTGGCGAACACAAGCCAGTATTGATGGAGACGATTAAAATTCGAGAGTTAGTTAACGATCCTCACCAACGATTTGTTTATGTTTCCGATTACAATGCATTGTGGACACTCTATTGCGAATTAGTGACCATTGCTGAAACCGATGCAAAAAAAACCTATCCCAGTATCTATCGTTCGGAGGGAAAAGCACCCAGACAAAAGGAAGATGGTAAATTCAAAATGCTGGATGATGATGAGTTTGATGCGTTGGCCGAAAAAATATTAGCCGCCAAAAATGCCAAAGCATTATTGATTGATCACGAAGAAGAATTATTAGACGAGGATGATGATTTTGAAGATGAGGACGATGAGGACGAAGACGACAACAATGATGAATTTGGATTTGGCGAATTTCAGGACGGTTTAGACGCAGACGATCTTAAATAATCCCCATGGGGAATCCAACCATATTCGTCATTGGTGGACCCACTGCTTCGGGTAAAACCGAAATAGCCATTGAATTGGCAAAAAAACATAAAACTGAAGTTGTATCCTTTGATAGCAGGCAGCTCTATAGAGAGCTGCTTATTGGCGTTGCCAGACCCACAGCGGAGGAACTATCGGCAGTTAGCCATTATGGAATAGCATCGCACAGCATACATCAATCGCTGAGTGCAGGTGACTATTCAAAAGAATACAGACCTGTTGTTCAATCCTTACTAACAAACCATGGAACGGCTGTTTTAGTGGGTGGTACAGGACTCTACCTCCAACATTTATTATTTGATTTGGATGAAATACCCAACCTAGATCCTGAACTACGAGATACCATTAATCAATGGCATGAATCCAATGGATTATCAGATTTGATTAACCGATTATTACAATTGGACAAAGATGCGGGAAACAAAATCGACCTCCACAATCCCGCCCGAGTAAAACGTGCCTTGGAATTATCTATGAGCGCTGGTAAACCTTTAGGGCAAATTCTTCAGGGGCAAAAAGAATACTACTTTAAAGGCGCTGATATTCGATATATTGGTATACAATGGGTACGAGAAGAACTTTATCAGCGCGTGAATCTGCGCGTGGATGCAATGATGGATTTAGGGTTGTTACACGAAGTAGAATCCCTGGTACCCTTTGCTCATCTGCCCGTTTTAAAAACTGTGGGGTATACGGAATTGTTCGACTATCTGACGGGGACAACCTCTTTTACGGACGCTGTGGATAAGATAAAGCAGCACACTCGGAATTATGCAAAGCGACAAATCACCTATTTTAATCGTCAATTTAGCACCGAATGGTTAAAAAAAGATGCCATCATTGATCGGTACTAAGTAAATTTGCATTTTTATCATGCAGGAAATCATCATTAGCTTAGTTACTCTTACCATTCTTGAAATTGTCTTAGGTATAGATAACATTATTTTCATTTCTATTTTATCCAATAAATTACCCGCCCATCAACATAAGAAGTCGAGAAACTACGGCTTATTAATTGGGATGGTGATTCGAGTAATCATGTTGTTGGGTATTAGTTGGGTACAACAACAGGAACATGATTTATTTGTGATTATGGGCAATGGCATATCCGGTAAAGATTTATTGTTGATTGGCGGTGGTTTGTTTTTATTGTATCAATCGGTGCACGAAATACACGTTAAAATGAAGGGGATTGAAGCCGAAACCAAAGAAAGAACATCGGCAACCGGTTTCTCAGCGGTATTGCTTCAAATGGGGGTTATCAACGTAGTTTTTAGTTTGGATTCTGTTATTACAGCTATTGGTATGGCGGACCATGTTTGGGTAATGATCACGGCGGTGGTAATTTCTATGATTGTCATGTTGATTGCAGCGGAACCGATTGCTACTTTCGTGAACCACAATCCATCCATTAAAATATTGGCCTTAGCATTCTTGGTGTTGATTGGTGTTTCTTTACTGGCCGAAGGTTTCGGCCAACACCTGGATAAGGGTTATATCTACTTTGCAATGGCGTTCTCGTTTACCATTGAATTAATAAACCTTCGACTGGACAAACAAAAAGAAAATCAGTGATCTATGATCAGCAACTAACTATAAATCAGAATAGGCATAAATGGGATCGATGGGATCCCCTGGCTTTGCTTCGATAATGCTATCCAACAGCCCCGTTTCCATGTTATACAACCATCCATGGATATAAGGGCGATTATGGTGTTTCCAAGCCGCTTGAACCACGGATGTTTTAACTAGGTTATTCACTTGTTCCACAATGTTCAATTTTACCATTTCGTTGAGTTTTTCGTTTTCATCCGTAATGGCGTTTAATTGATCACGGTGCAATCGGTATACATCTTTCAAATTGCGGAGCCATTTATTTAATAAATCAAACGAATTTTGTGTCATTGACGCTTTAACACCACCGCAGCCCGTATGCCCGCACAGAATAATATGCTTCACCTCCAAATATTCAACCGCATATTGTAGCACACTTAATAGATTTAAATCGGTATGCACAACCATATTGGCAATGTTTCGATGAACAAACAATTCACCCGGTTCTGCACCAATTATTTCGTTGGCAGGAACCCTGCTATCGGAACAACCAATCCATAAATAGGCAGGTCGTTGATCTTTCGCTAATTCCTTAAAATAATCCGAATCTTCGGACATCTTTTCCATCGCCCATGCCTTATTGGATAGAAATAATTTATTGGTAGTTTCCATAGAATGATCTTATTGGGTAGGAGAATTCATTAATCTTCGTTGGTGAGAATCGCTAGTAAATTTCTTTATTACTGATAAATTTCGAACTGCCGCAACCACTTCAAAATCTTCTATTATATCGCGAATATCATTGTCAATAAAATGACAATTGGTAAAATCCAATACCACTTCTGATCCATTAGGCAATTGGGTTAATTTCTCTTTTAATAACGATTTATTCAAAAAAGTAGCTTGGTAATAGAACCGAATCAAGTGTGTATTTCCCAAAGAAACCACGGTAATGCTTCTGTGAAAATTAGTTTTTACTACAAAGTAAAATCCAACTACCATACCTACCGCGATACCCAATAATAGGTCCGTAAGTAAAATAGCAATTATTGTTATAACAAATGGAAGAAATGCACCCCAGCCTCGTTGGTATTCAGATTTAAACAGTGCGGGTTTAGCTAATTTATATCCTACAAAAATCAAAATTGCAGACAGTGCAGCATTGGGAATTAAATTCAAAAACCCAGGGAACAGGGCAACTACCGTAATTAGCCAAAATCCGTGTAGTATCGCACTTAACTTTGTTTGTGAGCCGGCATTAGCATTGGCCGAACTGCGAACAATTACTGCTGTAACCGGCAGCCCCCCCAACAAACCCGAAACAATATTTCCGGATCCTTGCGCAAACAACTCCCGATTTGCAGGAGAGATTCGTTTATGTGTGTCGATTTTATCCGATGCCTCCAAACTTAACAAGCTCTCCAAACTTGCAATGATTGCAATTTTAACTACAATGAGCCAGAATAAGGGCAAAGCAATTAAAGAGAAATTTGGCCAGGGGAATCCCATCGAACCGTTTCCACCAAACATAGAACTCAACGGTGGTATAGAAACCATATGTTCGTTGCCATTAATTTTCCATTCTGAACCCGCAAAATAATTCATTCCAATACCCATTAATACAACAATTAAAGGCGCCGGAATCCATTGAGACCAACGTTGTTTTTTAACAATCTCCCATTCCCAAATTACCTGTACTAATAACCCCGTAATCCCAATTAATACAGCAAGCGGAGTAATATGGCTGAATGCTCTACTTAATTCAGTAAATGTATTTTCACCGTCTAACTGCTGGAAATCTTCATCGCCAAAATCATCCACATCCCATCCCACCAAATGCGGCAATTGTTTCAAAATTAGCAAAATACCAATTGCTGCTAACATTCCTTTGATCACAGATACTGGAATAAAATCAGCAATTTTACCTAGGTTAAAAAAACCAAAAAATAACTGAAGTACCCCTGCCAACAATACTGCTGCACCTAAAATAGATATCAATCCAACATCGGTACCTATTTCTGTTTTCAACGATTCCAACGACGCTAAAATAAGGGTAATCAGTCCTGCCGCTGGGCCCGATACAGAGATATGCGAACCACTAATTATCCCCACCACAATTCCACCCACTACACCGGCGATCAAACCGGCAACTACGGGAACACCCGAAGCATGGGCAATTCCTAAACATAAAGGCAATGCTACTAAAAAAACAACAATGGAAGCTGAAAAATCTTTTATTGCATTATTCATGGAGATTGGCAAATATAGCCAAAACCACGATATGGATTTTTTTCATTTAATTATTAATAATTTCAATACCTGAACTGCGTTCAACAAAACACGATAAAGGGTTCTTTAAAGTATTGCAGTTTAGTTCTTTGTTCTACCGCTGTAGTAGGATCAACAGAATTCTCGGTAAATTGATAAAACAATTGAATATACTGATAAAAGGAATTGGGATCGTTAAGCAATTCCTGAATCCAACGATGCTGTCGTTCTTGTGGGGCTTTAGGATTTGCAGTGGATTGTTTCAACTGATTCAGCGCGCTCCATTCTGCCTTACTCAACAGGTTGTTCACTGCTTTTTCTTGTTCTACTTTCTCAATGCTCTTTAGCGCTTTCAACAATTGTTCTCCCTGTAGTTTTATATTCTTTAAGTCAGCGCTATTCCATCGATATAAAGTTGAATTAATTACCTGAAGTTGCTCCTCTAATATATTTAAAGACGGAGCCATTGTGTAATCAGCGTCTACTTTATCGAAAATTTTGGATCTAATTTCATCCTCATTCAATGTAAACAAATCCCACAAGGAAAATCCCCATTTATTTAATTTTTTTTCGTTCGATTTACTCAGAAACACCCCCGATTTCCTTAAAATCAATGCCGGAATTGCAACTTTTTGAGTCGATAATGCCTTCGGTAACTGCAACCAATATTTGTATTCCGATGGTCCAGCGATGTAAGCAATATTGGGAAGGATTGTTTGCTGGTAAATGGGTCTAAGCAAAACATTGGGACTGAACCGTTCAGGATAATGTTCGATTTCCGTAATAATTTCGGCAGTTGTCCATTTTTTACCAGAAATCATTCCATTTGCATGTTCATTTGATACTTCTAATCGTTCACGGAGTTCCGAATTCATGTAAAACAAATTGCATTCACGAACATGTGCTTCTGGAGATAAGGACTGTTGTTTAAGTTCTAAATTTTGTAATTCTACAGAGGAATAAATTCCACCATTAGGGGTAATTTCTTTGATAAATGTTGGAATCATTGCTCGTTTCAAACGACCCTCATCGGGGTTTAGAACTAGCAATGAGGTATCCCTAAAAATCCACAACACCCATTGCTGTATCGCGGCAGCAAGAGTTTGGTTAGGTTTAGTAAAGATCTGTGTTACAATCTCTATTTCTGCAGTTGATTTGGAATTATTGTTAAAAAACGAGGTAATCCAATCCAACCATGGCTTTAAACCTATTACAGATTTCCTACCCACGGGTCCGGCACCTTCGTAAGATTCAGCTTCCCAAACATAGGTGTTATTAAAAACGACGGATTGTGAAATTTCTTTAAAATCATGATCCTCCGTTGCCATCCAAAACACAGGAACAAAATTACTATCGGGAAATTTTTGCGCTAGTTCTTGCGCCAAGGAAATCGCTGATACGATTTTATAAAAAACATAGGATGGACCTAGATCGAAATGAATTTGTTGACCTGTTGTAACCGTGAAAGTATTGTTTTGGGTTAACAATTGCAGGGATTGTGCTTGAATTTCAGACAATGCCCCTTGCGATTGTTGTTCGATAACCGATACCAAAATGGCTCGATAATCGGGAGAAAAATCTTTCAGTTGTTTTAGGACATCTTCCCATTGGGTTGACGACCCTTCGTGGGGATACAGACCCGTTGCTTTGGAATTCCAGGCACTATCTTCTAACCAATTGGGTAAATAGCCCGGTGGAAATTTATCCCAAAGCCCTAATTTGCTCATGGTTTAACCAGGGTCCCTATTAAATCATAGGTAGATGCATCGGTAATATTAACATCGGCAAAATCACCCATTCTCACATAGTTATCGGCTACAGGCACCCGTACTTCGTTATCAACTTCCGGGCTATCGTACTGGGTTCTGCCCACAAATTCATCCCCTTCTAATCGATCAAATAAAACTTTCTGCGTAGTCCCTACCAACGATCGATTAAATGCCTCTGACACGCTCATTTGGGTCTCCATAACCCAATCGGCGCGACGTTGTTTTTCTTCTTGTGGCAAATTATCCTCTAAGGAATGAGCATGGGTATTTTCTTCGTGAGAATAGGTAAAAACACCCAAACGTTCAAACTTGATTTCATTCACCGCACTCACCAATGCCTGCACATCCTCTTCTGTTTCACCGGGATGCCCTACCAGCATCGTTGTTCTTAACGCGATACCTGGAACTTGTTCGCGAATGGTGTGTAATAATTCCAAGGTACGTTTTTGGGTAATTCCTCTGCGCATGGTTTTTAGCATAGAATCGGAAATATGCTGAACAGGAATATCGAGGTAGTTACAAATATTGCTTCGCTCTGCCATCACAGGCAGCACATCCATGGGAAACTGGGACGGAAAAGCATAATGCAATCGGATCCATTCCAACCCATTGATGTCGGAAACACGCTTCATTAAATCGGCCAATTTGCGTTCGCCATAAAGATCTAAACCATAGTAGGTAGAATCTTGGGCAATAAGCATTACTTCTTTGGTACCGTTTTTTACTAAATTCTCAATTTCACGGACGATGTTTTCGATGGGCTTGCTAACATGTTGACCTCGCATGAGTGGAATAGCGCAAAAAGAACAAGGTCTGTTGCACCCTTCCGAAATCTTTACATAAGCATAATGTTTGGGGGTAGTTTGCAATCGTTCGCCCAACAACTCGTGTTTATAATCGGCCCCCACAGTTCTTAACAAATTGGGGAGCTCCAAGGTTCCAAACCATGCATCTACTTCTGGAATTCCATCCGATAAATCATCTTTATATCGGTGCGATAGACAGCCCGTTACATACAGTTTATCCAATTTACCATTAGCCTTAGCATTGGCAAATTGCAAGATGGTATCGATACTTTCTTGTTTCGCATTTTCGATAAATCCGCAAGTATTAATAATTACGATATCCGATTTGCTATTGCTCTCGTGTTGCACATCGAAATCTGATGCTTTCAACTGTTGCATCATTACCTCACTGTCAACTAAATTTTTACTACAGCCCAAGGTTATAACATTTACTTTGGGTTGAATACTATTTTTTGTCTTCACCGATTACGCTAATAAAGATTGAATAAAACTGGATTTATCAAATAATTTTAAATCTTGGGCTTTTTCACCCAAGCCGATATATTTCACAGGTATTCCAAACGAATTGGAAACGCCCAACACAACACCTCCTTTGGCGGTTCCATCTAATTTAGTTACGGCCAATGCATTTACTTTTGTTGCATTGGTAAACTCCCGGGTCTGTTCGAATGCATTTTGACCGGTTGTAGCATCAATTACCAACAATGTTTCGTGGGGTGCATCGGGTTTAAACTTTTCAATTACCCGACGGATTTTTGCCAGTTCATTCATCAAACCCACTTTGTTGTGTAATCGGCCAGCGGTATCAATAATCACCACATCGGCTTGTTGATCTACAGCTTGTTTAACGGCATCGAAGGCAACGGACGCTGGGTCTGCATTCATGCCATGAGAAACTATTTCAACGCCGGTTCGATTTTTCCAAATGGTTAATTGATCAACTGCCGCCGCCCGAAAGGTATCACCGGCGCCAAGGATAACCTTCTTGCCTTGAGCTGCATACTGATGGGCGAGTTTACCAATGGTAGTGGTCTTACCAACACCATTTACCCCAACCACCAATACTACATATGGCAAAGAGACACCGCTCAGCGAGAAATCTGTTGCCAATGGTGCTTGAATATTGGGAAGTAAATCCGCTATCTCTTCGGCCAACAATTCTAATAATTCTTCTTGAGAAACAAACGAGTCTTTCGCTGCTCGTTTTTCTAACCGGGAGATAATTTCAACCGTAGTATCTACCCCAACATCAGACGTTAATAGAATTTCCTCTAATTCATCTAAAAACGCGTTATCGACCTTGCGTTTACCGGTAAACAATCTACCCAAACGGGATAAAAATCCAGTTCGAGTTTTTTCAAGGGCATCACGGGTTTGCTCTTGTTCGCCTTCGGGTACGTTGGACTTATTCTTGGAAAACCAATTAAACATGAGAATTTAGAAAATTGCTAATTTAAAAACGACGTTAAACAACTTGCATTCAAAGATAAAAAAAATAGCCCCATAACGGGGCTATATAGTATAAAGTTAAAATTTTATTATTTTCCGGAGAAGAAGTCCTTCGCTTTCTCAGCAGGCATCATTTCTTCTTTAAACGTGTAAGCGCCAGATTTGGCCGACTTAACAACTTTGATTGCCTTAACGTATTCGTTACCGGCACCTTCTTTCTTTAGGGTTGCAACTACCTTCTTAGCCATTATTTAATCTCCTTATGAGTGGTTACCTTGCGCATGTATGGGTTGTATTTCTTCAACTCGATACGCTCGGGTGTATTTTTCTTATTTTTTGTGGTGATGTATCTGCTCATTCCAGCAACACCGCTACCTTTTTGCTCTGTGCATTCTAAGATTACTTGAACGCGATTACCTTTTTTTGCCATGATTAAATCTTACCTTTCTTGAACAAATTGTTGATGCAAGAGGAAATACCCTTCTTATCGATAGTCTTGATGGTGGATGCAGCAACCTTCAACGTAATCCACTCCCCAGTTTCGGGAATATAGAATTTTTTTGTCTGAAGATTAGGATAAAATCTACGCTTCGTCTTCTTATTAGAATGGGAAACGTTGTTACCCTTCATCGCTTTTTTACCGGTTAAATCACAAACGCGAGACATAATTTTTGGGGTTGCAAATATAGTTAAATGAATTTATTAATACAAACAATTTATATAAAATAGTACGAGTTTATCGGTTTTTTTCTTCAATGGGTACAATTTCTTTCGGTTCTTGCGCCGCAGCAAGCAAAGTTAATACACAAATTAATATTCCCGACTGTCTTTCTAGGAAACTTTCCACCGCCAAACCTACCATCAACATTATTAGCCAGTATCCCGATGGTAATTTAAAAACACCTCGTATTAACCACATCAAGGTTAACACCATCGCTAACCATCCTCCTTGCACACCCAATTGCAACCATTGATTGTGGATACCTATTCTGTGTTGAACAGAAAGTTGAGAATGGGTATCCTCGTAGCCTTGCATCATAGCGGCGAACTCCCCCTCAATCCCTACTCCACCGGGATTACTGTTAATGGAACTAAATGCGGCCCTCCAAGCCTCAACTCGCTGACCCAATGATCGATGATTGGTATCCCCGCCTCGTACAATGATTGCTGCATCTTCCAAGGTGTTTTTCACCCGATGTCTAACACTCGGCAACAGTGCTGTTAACAACAAAAAAGTACCTATGATTACAGGAATTAATATAGCCGGTCTCAACCACGGTAATTGTGAGCGCTTTGAATACTTAGCAGCTACCAATACGATTCCTACATACAGCATAATCAACCCTGTTCGCAAGGCTAACACATGCAATCCAAGCATTGTAAGAGCAACAATTAACCAACCCAATCCCCGATCAACAGCGAAAATCCTTTTGGAAAAATAATCGTCAAAAAACATTACTATCGACAAAGCAACCAAGGCTCCATACTCGATATGGTAAATCTGGGTAAACATGGGAATTGGTTTGCTTTCCAGCACCATCATGCTATAAAACTGCCAATGTTGAAAATAATGAATACAGGATGCCGTAACAATCCAACAATGGGGCAATAAATAAAACAACCAACTATTAGAAGTTCGCGGTGCTAGCTGAACATTGAACACAAATGCTACCAACACCAACAGCAACGGTAACTTGATTTGTATATAGCCTAATAACGATAAAAAACTACTGCTCTTGAATATAGAAGCTACAATTACGATTAAAAAAATCAACAACCCCCAGTAGCCAAACCATCGCTTATTTACATTTCCCGTAGAAGAGTCTGAATACTTTACAAACAGCAATCGCAATGCAAACGCACCGAAGAAAACAGAGGATAATGCCGTGGAAAAATTCAATGTTGCAATGGATATCCATAACGAATGTTCCCATAGCAACTCACCGTAAGTCGATATTCTATTGTACCCTGTAGATTGAATCAATGGTTGAATCGATTATGGTTGAATAAAACACAATACACAACTAGCGAACAATAGAGCAGCATTTTGATGGTTTAAATACAGCGAACGCACGCATTCAGGTAATCTATTTACTAAGGAGCCGCGTATCGAAAAATCAATTTCGACTTTTTCAAATCTACATTTAATTTTCTGGAAAGCGCTTCGCTAATAATTATTTCCGAATCGGCTTTCCCTTTAGCAGGTCCCATCACCACACACCAAACTATTGTTTTAGTGTCAGGATTTACCAATGCCACTACTTCTCCATTTTTATGATTATTCACCAATACCCAATGCCTATCTGGGTCCATTCCTGTTTGACCAACCGATACTTTAACGTTTTTCTCGTATTCTTTTAGCGCTACTTTCTTTTTGGCTCCCAATTCTGGCATTCCGCCGGCATCCCGTTTATTACTTTCTCCAACTCTGCTGTTATTCGATGCCGCAGTAGTTGATGCTTGCAAATTTTTAGCATTGGCTACACTATCTTTTTGGGTCAGTACCACCGGATTTGGAGCCACCGCAGTATTGGGTGCTAGTACAACTTTGTCCGATTCTTTTTGGGTTGGAGGCATTGCAGCCGGACTTACAGCCTCAGAAACGCTTAATTCCGATGTTGTAGTATTATTCGAAACAGTGTTATTGGTTGTCTCCCCATTGCTATTCCCTGTATTTTTCCTGGCCTCGGGAGGCAACACCAATACTTGCCCAATTTGCAAATTATCGTTTTCTAAATCATTTAGAAATTTAATTTTTTCTACAGGAATCCCATATTTCTTACTTATGCTGTACAACGTTTCTCCGGACTGCACAGTGACTACAACAGCTGCTTTATTTATATCGCTGGCTAACAAAAGGTTGGTTCTTTCCACTCGTGCAGCATCTTTCATCCGTTTTATTGAATCTTGCGAATTAACCTTTGATAACCCAACGGCGGTTGTAGCTTGGGTAGTATTGGGCGAACCTGTAGTTCCAGACTTTGCTTCTTCTGAAACCATTATTGGCCGTTTAACTTTTATAATCGCTCCTGTTTTCAACACTGGGTAATCAGGGTTCAGTTCTTGCAACTCCTTAACACTGGTTTTATATTGTTTGGACAAACTATAATACGTCTCCCCTTTTTTTACCGTATGATTCAAAAACAAATCAACGGAATTCGCCGATGGATCTGGGGTTTTCGCAACCGCCGATTGAGCCATAGCATGCGGAGTAAAGCACACAGCAATACCCGAAGCAACCAAATAAAACCAAAACTTTCTCATTGAATTTGAATAGAAACAATATTAATCATAAACTCCTAGTGGAAGTAATTGGTTCGTCCACCGCTTCAAGGGATGTTCAATATAGTTTACAACTGCCTTAAACCGAATCCCATGCCGCCGGAAGGTTCCCCAACATTCCATTTTCCAGATAGACAATTTTATGAGCAATACTTTTTGCTACTTGTAAGTTATGCGTAACAAATAAATAGGCAATATTTCGTTGTTTTTGTAAGTTGACTAATAATTCCAATACTTGTTTTTGTACAATTGGATCTAATGCCGCCACTGCCTCATCCAAAATCAATACCCGAGGCTGAGTTGCAAGTGCCTTAGCGATGCACAATCGCTGTCGTTGCCCCCCACTTAATTCGTGGGGCCAAGAATCTAACAATTGATCCGAAAGACCTACTTCAATGAGCGCTTGATGTGCTAATGCTATTGCATCCATAACAGATTTCTTACCTACCAAAGTAAAAATCTCCATTAAAGCCATACGTGCTGTTTGATTGGGGTTGAGTGAACTGTAAGGATCTTGAAATACCATTTGAATTCCTGTTGGCGGCTGAAGTGCTAACGGTTGCCCACCCAACAAAACTCGCCCCGCAGTTATCTTTTCTAAACCTACCAATATTTTGGCGAATGTAGATTTCCCGGAACCACTCAAACCTACTAAAGCTATTGTTTCACCGGCGTGAATATTCAGATTAAGTTGTCTCAAGGCAGCCACATAGTTTCCGTCTTGGACTTGGTAGTTCTTCACCAAATCTAACACCTGTAATAGACAAGATTCAGGTACAAAGTTCTGTTGCCTTAAACCTGGATTATCCTTAGGCAATGCATTTATCAATTCCTGAACATATTCATTTCTTGGATACGTTATTGGAACATGATTCCTTGTTGTTGCAACTAACACGTCGCCAATAACCTGCTGTTTATTGCCTTGATCCAATAATTCTCCCCGACGTAAAACCGAAATAGAATCCGCATAGTTAGCCACTAAATCCAACTCATGACTTACCCAAAGCAGCGCAGAGCCCTGCTTTTTACAAAGTCTGTACAAATCATCCATCACAGCCTTCCTAGAAACGCTATCCAACGCAGTAGTGGGTTCATCGGCTAAAATCAATGGTGGATTATGCATGCATGCCATGGCTATCATTACCCGCTGCCGCTGTCCACCGCTTAATTGATGAGGATAGGATGATAAAATTCGTTCTTGGATGGCATGAAGTCCTAAATCTTGAAATTTTTGTTGTATCAAGGCCTTTGCTTGATGCTCATTAGCTCCGTGAATTTTAGCCGATTCAAATAATTGCTTGCCACAAGTCTGTTGGGGATTTAATGCCGTCATGGGCTCTTGAAACACCATTCCGATGGATTTACCGCGAAGCAATAACCATTGACTTTCCTCAAGGGCAAGGAGATTATCTATTGCTCCATACGATATTCTTCCTGTTTGCGATAATTGCTTAGTCAATAATCCGATTAGGGATAACAAGGTTAACGACTTACCGCTGCCGCTTTCCCCGATAATTGCATGAATTTCACCTGAATTCACCACTAATTGAGGCAAATGCAGCAATGGTTTATTCTCTGAAGTTTTAATCTGTAAATCAGCGATCGAAAGTAATGGGGCTATTTCCTGAGCTGTTAACATTGAATATTCTAGCAATCAAATTTACAAGCAAATATGCAAATATGCACAAACAAAAAGGGCTACCCTTGGGCAGCCCTTTTGCTGGAATTATAGTTTCTAACGTTGGTTATTAGAACCCCTATGGATCCGTAATGTTTAATTTGATTGGAATTTCTCTCCAAGATTTCATCATAACCCCGTTATTGTTACCGGGGATCCATCTTGGCGACTTCTTCAATACGCGGATAGCTTCTGTGGTAAATTCGGGACAACTAGGAGTTTCTTCAACCGCTGAAACCCTAGAAACTCTGCCTACCTCATCCACAACAAAACGAAGCATTACATAACCGTTGATTCCATCGTCTTGACAACGAATTGGGTATTGGAAGTTATTTACTACAAATTCCTTGAACTTCTCATCACCGCCAGGAAACTGGGCTTTAATTTTCACTTCGGAAGGACCTTTGTTATCACCTCCACCGCTATTATCAACAATCTCATCATCGGGAAGAATGATTTCATCCGATCCCAATTGATCTTGAGCGCCCACTACGTTTACCGCATCCGGGGGATTTAAATTATCATCTTCCGTTGCGTTGGGGTTGATATCTGGAACAACGTAGGCTTGAGTAGTAAGAACAGGTTCCTCGATTTTGGGTGGTTCTTTTTCTTCCTCTTTTTCGTCTTCCGGCTCTTTGATGTCGTCAACAGAAGTTGTTACAATTACGCGTTCCTCTTCAACTTCCTCGGCATTGTTTAATAATACAGGTAAACCTGCTGCCGTTAAAGCAATTACTGAAGCAATTACCGTTGCCAATACCTGATTCTTGGAAAACATAGTACGAATTTTGTACGCACCGTATTCCTTGATTCGGTCTGCAAACACCAATTCTAAGCGATCGCTGGAGTTTGGTTGTTCCCAATTGTTAAATAAATCTTTCAACATTGACATGGCTATTACTTTTTAGGTGGAATTTGAGCAACCAATTTTTTCTCGATGGCGTTGAACCCGTCATCGGTTACAAAGTACTTGGCTACTTGAGTGATCATAAATTCGTCCATCACATCAATGATGTTTTTGTAGGTAGCTTTATCATCGTTTTTAACCAATACTACCAATTTGGACTCCTTCTGTAATTTTTTTACTTCTCGGTCGATTTTATTTACCGCTGCCGTATCCTTCTCATCCGTTTCGTTCAACTTTACCTGCAATTTTTTCAATTCGGTTAATAATTGAAAGTTTTTCTCTTTCAACAATTTACGCAGACCCTCTTTGGTATAATCGATTTCGGTAATAACGGTTGCATTGCTGATTTGACCGGTATAATAGAAGATTCTATCATCCCCACTCACCAAGATGGTTACCGCATCACGCACTTCGGGTTTCTTGATATTTGTGTTATCCTCAATTTTCTCAGGGAAGATCATACGTAAAACCTTCGGTTTTGAAAACGTTGAGGTTAAAACGAAGAAGGTAAGTAATAGAAATGCTAAGTCAACCAACGGGGTCATATCCACCCGGGTACTCTGTTTTTTGGCGCGTTTTTTCCCACCTTTACCTTGGGAATCGCCACCGCCTTGAATTTCTGCCATTTTCTTATCCTCCTTATTTTATTCCGGTTTTGCTTCCAAACCCGTAATCATTTGAAACTTAGATACGCGTGCTTCTCGAAGTACATCGATAACATTTTTAACGGTTTCGTAGCGGGTATCTTTCGCCGCTTTAACAACAAACTGCATGTAGTTGTCTTTATCGAAACCTTGATTTTTCTCTTGTGCAGCAGCTTCACGCATTTTAAAATCATTATCGGCCACTACCCTGGATTTTAACACCCAATTGTATAGTTCGCAAGTTCTGATTTTATTGGCGGTATCGTATGGGACACCGGCCGCAGCTTCGGCTATTTTCGCACGTTTTTCGGCTTCCTGGGCCAAGAAGGAAGGTAATTCGGCCAACCGCATTCCCAGCGGACCGCTACCAATAAACTTCTTGATTTCTTCTTCACTCAATCCAACTTTGTAATCCACCATCAAATCCCGCAACACTTTTTCTTTAACGGCTGCGTTGGTGATGTCTATAAATACTCTGCCGGTTTCATCGATGGTAACCAAAAACACCTGTTTAGGAATTTCCTTTTCGGTGGTTGAAGCTGGTGGATCAACAAAAACTGGCTCTGGAGAACGGAAACTGGAAGTAAGCATGAAGAACGTAACCAACAGGAATGCCAAGTCCACCATGGGCGTCATATCCAAAGATGGGGTTGAACGGGGCATTTTTACTTTTGGCATATTGTTTTTCTTTGCCGCTTATACTTTTAATTTAAGAAAGGTAAACGTAATTATTAAAATTAATTAGCGCCCTGAGAAGCCTGGAAGTTGGAGATAATAGAATAGCTCGCTTCGTCCATGCTGTGGGTCATAGAATCAATTCTGTTAGAGAAATAGTTATAACTAATAATTGCTAACGTAGAACCAATAATACCGAAGGCAGTATTTACCAATGCTTCAGAGATACCTGTTGCCAACGCAGCAGTATCCGGAGCACCTGTGTTTGCTAACGCGGCAAACGCCTTGATCATACCCAATACCGTACCGATAAGACCTACCAAGGTACCGATAGAGGCCATGGTAGAAATAATCACTAAGTTTTTAGAAAGCATTGGCAATTCTAAACCGGTTGCTTCTTCTAATTCTTTTTCGATAGCGGCTTTTTTCTCATCGCGATTCAATGAATCGTTCGCAGTAACACTCTTGTAACGAGTTAAACCACTTTTAACCACAGCCGCCAAAGATCCTTGTTGTTTATCGCAAGCGGTGATGGCTCCATCAATGTTACCGTTGGATAACATTCCTTGCATATTTCTAACAAACATCGCTACATTTCCTTTACCGTTTGAAGCAGCTAATGTAATTCCACGCTCGATAGAAACTAAAATTACAATGATGTTAACCGCAATCAACATAGGTACAATAAATCCACCCTTGTGAATGATACCTAATAAGTTTAACGGATGACCTTTAACTGGATCGCCTCCTTCAAAGTTGGCAGGGTTTCCCATTAAGAAAGTGTAGATAACAATACCTACTACGATAGCGGTTACAATGGCTAATCCGGCGAAGTAGGCCATGATGCCATTACCATTGGAAGAATTGGTTTTATTGCTCATATCTTAGATTTTCTGAATTTGGTTGCAATAATAGGGGTACATGTGGTTAAATACAAGTAACCAAATTGTTAAATCGCAACTATTGTGTGGTGTTTTTGTATTACAAAAAGAAAACGGCGATAAACATAAAATATTTACCGCCGTTGAGTATACTTACAATTTTATGACAATCCACTTTAACCCAAAGCGGAATACTATTGGCATTCCAAACTAGGGGTCTATGGATTATTTATTAGCCTTATTATTTATGATGCCAAGTTACTTATTCTCTGGATTGGGTCTAGCACCCCCCGTTCCACTACCCTGTCCTTTTTTCTTGCGCATGCTCCTGGCCTTAGTAATCAACTCTTTCTTGATTTCGCGCTCAATTTGGGGAAGTTGTATTACCCGATTCATGCCAATAACTGGCTCTAATCGTTTACCATAGGTTTGCAACAATTCAACTTCTTGCTTTCGGAGAGCAATAGCCTCTTGAAAATACTGCTGTGCCTCGGCATCCGTTAATTCCTCTGGCTTTTTACCTGCCCACTTTTTACGGAATGCCATTTTCGACTCTTTAAGTTTCAATTGGTATTCATCGTATACTGCAAAAAACTTTATTTTTTCTTCGCTGCTTAACTTCAATCGTTCTACAAATAAATCTTCTCTGAATTTTCTCAATTCCGCTACTTTACTTGCTTTCAAACTATCGCGTCTTGCTTGGGTTGCAGGATCGCTCGTTGCAGGTCGTTCCGGTCTTTCGGGTCGTGGTCTTGCCTCTTGAGCTACCGATAATGTAGTGGCACTAATGGCCAAGCCTAATAAAAAAAGTCTCTTTAACACATTCATAATCATTGAATTAATAAATCTAAATCTTCAAATAAAACATCTTCCATATCAAACACCGCAATGTTGTGGTGCTCCAAATCGTTCAACGCTTTTCTGGATCGCTCGGGCAAATCCTCCATTTTATCCACCGAGAATACGTTGGGTTCCTTGTATTTCTCTAGTTTCTCGTCCAAAATATAATTTTCTACCAACCTAATTCCTGCCGGAACCGTGTCTTTTGGAGTGGCTACAACCGCCGGCTGTTCCACTACCACTGGTGCCGCTACAACAGCAGGCGTTTCTTCTTCCGCCGAAGGCTGGATGGCTACCCAAATAAAATAGGCTGCCACAATTGCGGCAACTGATGCTGCTATACCAATCCAACCCGGACTGCTGGAAGTGTTTTGTACCCTACCGGCAATGGGTGCAAACGGTGCTGGAGGAGGTTCCAATGTGTCTAATCCTGGTTCCGATTGATTATACAATTTGGTTTCCTTGGGCGCATCGTCTAATTTATTCGGTGATTCTGAGACCGGTGAATCCACAATCAACGGTTCCGGAACGCGATGAACTACAATGGGGGGAATACCCTCGGATGCAACCGCTACGTTCTCGGACGTTGTTTCCAAGATTGCTTCTGCTGGCGGTGGATTTTCATTTTCCCATGGTATATTTACCTGACTTGTACTTACTGCCGGAGTAGCGATATCGTTCCAAGCGGGCACCTCAGATTCAGCAGACTCTTCTTTATCGTCAATTTCAGATTCAAATAAATCAATGTTATTTTCATTGATTTTATCCGATGTTTCATTTACGAATTCAGCAGGGATGTTTGATTTAATAACAATACCTTCAATATTGGATAAATCACTCGATTCCGTATCGGCAAAATTGACCCATTCTGGATTTTCGTTAGTAGAAACCACCATTGGCTCAATATTTATATTGCCAATTTGTTCTATTTCTTTGCTAACAGCCTCGGATTTGATGGTTTCAGGATCTTGTTTTCGAGCTATTTTCTGCGGCTCTACTTGAGGAGTTTTAGGATTAAGTTCTACGGTAGGTGCGGTTGACAAAGGCACTGAAGCAACCGCAGGCGCTTTGATGAACTCAGACCCAATTCCTTGGTTTTGGGTAATTACATCCGCCGATATACCCAAACGCTGCAACAATCTCGATTCAAACTCTTTGTGGTAGGAATCGGGAGCATTTACGGAGGATGGTATTTTTTCGTTTTCTAAATTCATTAATTAACGTCGTTCAATGGGTTAGACACTATAAAAAATTGAAGGTTTAACGCAGTACATTTAAATAAATTTCCAACTTCTTAACAGCATGGTGATAGGAAGCTTTTAGGGCACCTTCCGAAGTCTCTGTTAATTGAGAAATTTCTTCGTACGATAGATTTTCAAAATAACGCAAGGTAAAAACCAACTTTTGCTTGTAAGGCAAGAAACACATGGCTCGCTGCAACTTTAAGGAAATGTCTTCGGGACTCAAATAAATATCTTCGGTTAAATAATCCGCCATATCGGGCTGTGCTTCATCGAAATCAATGGTAGATTTTTTACGTCTCAATAAATTAATGCACTCGTTGGTTGCGATTCGGTAAATCCAAGTTTTCAACTGACTTTCGCCCCGAAATTTATCCAAGTTATGCCAAATTTTTATAAAGGAATTTTGCGTTGCATCATCCGCATCATCATGGCTTACAACCAAATGTCGGTTGTGTTTATAGATAATTTTCTGGTACCGTTTCAACAGTACCACGAAGACAACCTCCTTGGGTGTACCGCTAGCAAGGGCACTAAGCAACTGTTCATCGGTTGCATTTAAAAAATCAATGGTTTGATTTTCAGTTATTTTTTTCTCTTCCGAACTTTCCTGCATGGCAGTCCAATACAACTAGCGAAATAGGGTTATTTCTGTGTAAGGACGAAACCAACCTGACATAAGTTTAACACAAGTTTTCCAACTTTTGATTTTTTTAGTTGGAATTGAGCTTGGGATGTATCATTAAAAACCACCAAATCGGAATAAATACTGGAAAAATCAAGCTAGCATACCCACCGGGTAAAATCCTTTCCTTGGGTAGCGATTCCAATTGGTGATACGGTAAATTAGCATGCATGTGGTGGTGCGAATGCCTGGGTAAATCCAACAACAAGAACCTCGACACCCTTCGTTGGGTATTCCAACTGTGTTCAACGCCTACCGGCTCTCCATTTTCACGCAATAACCCATAATGTTCGATGTAGTTCACGTATTCCAATAAAATTGCGGCCATTCCTATTACAATCAACCAAGCCCAAGCAAGTAAGGGATTTAGGAAAAAGAGTACACCTAGGATTGCCACGAACCATGCATAATTTTGGATTTGTATATTTTGTAAAACCCTAAAAAGTGGGCCCAATTTTCGCAATCGAAACTTTTCTTGTTGCCATGCTTGAATATGTTGTTGTACAACAGCTCTAATGATAAAAGTATAAATCCACTCTCCTTTTCTAGCTGTTACAGCATCATTGGCCGTAGCCACATCCCTATGATGTACCCGGAGATGATGCACATAAAAATAAACATTCCCTACGGATCGCAATAACCAAATCCCGGTATTTCTATACCATGAATTGGCCTTATGGATACATTCGTGCGCCACTACTACAGCGCTTGAACCGGATTGAAATCCAACCGATAATGCCGACCAAATAACAAAATCTTCGGTAATGACTTTCGTGTAAATACCCCAAAACAGTGAAAATAAAGCCATGGCATGCGCCAATGTATGCAGCAGCAACCAAATTGATGGCAACGACGAATCATCCGATTCATTGGAACTGTCTTCGCCAAGTGCTAAATCCAGCAATCCTAGCACTATTAAACTGTATACAAAGTTTGTAGCGGTCCACCAACCACCCAATAAATTCCCTGCTATGCACAGCATAGCCGGAATCAACCCAATGAAATACCAATTGTTGCGTTTCATTTTGACTATAAGCTTTTTACAAATGAAATAAATTTATGGAATAAACACTAACTCATCCAACGAATCAAACTACAATGCATAGATTTTTTTTGCGTTTTTTAAAACAAATGCAACCGTGTAGCCCCAAACATTTATATTTTTTGCCAAAATCTGTTTGAAATAATAAAAATAAAGGCTATTTTTGCAACCCATTTAACAAATCATTGATATGAATTCCATCGTTAATAGTGTTACCAGCGAGCAGTTAAGAACAGATTTGCCTGACTTTAAGGCTGGTGACAGAATCACTGTTCATTATAAAATCAAGGAAGGTAACAAGGAGCGTATTCAGCAGTTCCAGGGAGATGTTATCCAACGTCGTAACGCAGGCATCAATGAAATGTTTACTGTTCGTAAAATTTCAAACGGCGTAGGCGTTGAGCGTATTTTCCCTTTACACTCTCCTTTCATCGACAAAATCGAAGTAAACCGCAAGGGTAAAGTTCGTAGAGCTCGTATTTTCTACTTGCGCAACCAAATTGGTAAAGCTGCACGTATTAAAGAATTGCGTTCGTAATTACTATTTAACCATATTTAAAAAAGGCTGTCCATCGGGCAGCCTTTTTTTGTGATGCATAACCATCGATAGCAGTAAATTTTACTGATTACCACGTACAATCGATTGCTATTCGAGGACCTTGTTGAGTTGATTTAAAAATTAAAGAAAATCGACCCGAAAGAGTATCCAATTGTGATTGTCTTTGGTTAATCCCATCCAAGATATTTTTCTTATCACCGCGCACCTGTAACACTTGCCAACGACCAATTACTTGGGATAACCCCGCACTAGAATCCAACCAGCGAACTTCGTCTAACAAAAAATCCAAATTCCCCATCGCTTCCTTGGTTGGGTAACCTTTTTTATAGTCGGATAAAATTTGCTGCCAACTGGACTTCACCTTTTTGCTTGTTATAAATCGAACCGTACTGTCTTTAATGTATCCATCCATAAATCCATTAATGTCCCCCGTTGACCAAGCGGAAATTTGCGATTTTAGCACCGAACGGACTTCATCAAGCGAATAATTCCGAATTGATTGATCTGCCGATGGTTTAGAACCACAGGCCCCAAACAACAAGCCTACGACACTACAACCCACCAACAACCCTTGCTTTATTTTCATGTTATTTCTTATTTAATCCTAATTCAACTTTGATATAATTGCTTTTAACTGCTATTTACGATTATTTGGCTTGTAAATGAAACCGATAGCAAAATTATTATGGTACGCTCCATTCCCCATCGGATAGTAAATACTCGCATTGGAAGAACCCTTGGAAATACTTGTTGCACCGTAAAAAGCAGATAAAGAAATCAACCATTTGGCATGGATGGGATATCGAGCACCTGCTTCTAAGAGAACCCCAAACGGTCGCATATCCTGATCAATACTTGGCATGAATGCTTCGGTATCCACCACATTAAACAAAAGATAGGGCCTCACTCCAGCATACACTTGCAACAATTGGGGCAAAGGCAAGGAATTCATGGGAATTACAACCCCCAAACCTGCCTCAAAGGCCTGATAACGAATGTGAAAGGGATTGATACCCGGATCATCGATATTGGGAGGTCTGCGGCTTCCCCGTTCGGCAATTCCTATATGAAATTCTAGGGCCGATATTTTCTTATCTTGTAAACGAATTCCGGTGGTTGCGCCAATGGAATACCCTAACTTATTATATCCAGACGCTTGATCGCCATCGATCTGAGCAAACACTGCTTGGCTGTAGGTATTGGCATAAAATCTACCGGACTGCGCCTTAACGGTCAAAAAACACACAGCCGATGCTCCCAATAGGGTTAATTTATGGAGTAAATTTCTGCGATTGCCCGAAATTATATTGGATATTTGCATCAAGAAAACGTTAATTCAATTTTCTGCAATATCGCTGCGATTTAGTAATTGATGAATAGTATGAAGCAAAAAAAGATCGACTTTTTAATAGTGGGCGCAGGAATTGCCGGCACTACGTTGGCGTTGGAGCTTCACCAACGAGGGAAGTCAATAGCGGTTATTGATGAACCCAACCCCAACAGTTCTTCTCGCGTTGCTGCTGGCATATTAAATCCGGTAGTTCCTAAGGGAATCACCACAACGTGGAAAATCGATGCTTTATTTCCTGCCGTTTTCAATTATTATCAACGTTGGGAAGTGCTCTTAGATGGTCGTTTTATTGAATCGCGTAACTTTATTACATTACATAAAACCACCGACGAATATAACCAGTGGCAGAAACGATACAACCATCCCAACATGCAACCTTGGATCGAACCTACAATGGTACCTCATTGGCTTCCGGAAAATTTGAACCATGGCGCATCCAATACCCTAAAAGCCGGTAGATTGAACGTCAAACTATTCCTAGAACTCGCCAAAGACTATTTAATCAACCAAGGTATTCGATGGTTTTCTGAGCCAATAAATGTAAATTACACAGTAAATAAATCGCATTTCGACAATTTGCGATTAAATGAAATAGAATATGATTCCATCGTATTTTGTCAAGGTGTAAATGGATCAGAAAATCCATTGTTTCCTAATTTGTTCTACGACCCTACTGCTGGTGATATTTTAACGGTTTCGATTCCTGGGCTTCCGAACGATTGCATGCTAAAGCGCGGATTATGGTTGGTGCCAACAGAAAATAACACATGGTTAATTGGTAGCAACTTCATCAAAGGAAACAACGCCCACAGCCCTCAAATAGAAGACGCTGAGCAACTTTTATCTCAAATACGTAGTTGGATACCCTTCCCGATAGAATTAATCGCCCACAAACGCGGAATTCGACCAACCGTACAAAATCGCAGACCCTACCTGGGTCAATCTCCGCTACCTGGCATGTCGAACTGCTACATATTCAACGGACTTGGCAGCAAAGGAGGCAGTTTATGCAGCTGGTTAGCACCTATGCTTGCGGACCATTTGTGCTTTAAGAAACCCTTAGACCCAGAAGTTGATATTCGCCGATTTTACTCGGAGGTTAGATAAACTCTAGGTGTTGGATTGGGCACCGGCCTATGCTGTTACAATCAGTGTACAGCCGACCAAAAAGAAAGTAGCAGCGTACTAGGTTGATGTCATGCTAAAAAGCACAAGATACAGATATTCAAACAGTTAAAATAGGCTATCTCAAGTAAGATTAATTCGGCAAATCGTCACTAGAACCCGACTTTTTCGAGCGAGAAGCCTTACCACCGGCTGCGTTATTATCGCTATTGCTGTATCCATTACCGTTAGAGTACCCATTAGATCCATTGCCGTTAGAATAACCGTTAGACCCATTGCCGTTAGCGTAAGCACTGGAACCGTTACCATTAGCATATCCACCATTGGCTCGATCGGCACTTCCACTCGAATTAATGGCGGATGACTTAGACTTTGAAGAACCGGCGACTTGGGCAATATCTACGTCTAAATACACCAAGAAATCATCCGGACTTCCGATCACTCTAACATTCGATGGAATCTTTAAGTCGCGACGCTTAATCACTTGATTTCCTGTAAGTAAGACATCGGTATTTGGAAAACTTCTGCTCAGTGTATTCATGTACACCTGCACCGGCATCATCTGATTGGAGTTAGTGATAGCGCAAAAGATTACATCAGGGTTATGTATTTTGAATATTTTATTCAGGTCGTCTATTGGGGTACTTGTCCCTAAATAAATAACTTTATGACCGCGAGATCTCAGAATAAAGGACGCAAACAACAAACTCAATTCATGATTTTCACCGTTGGGCAAAAACAATAAGAACTTCTTACATACTGGAGACACTGGCACGTTGAGCTGATCAATGGCTACAAACATGCGCTGTTTAATCAAGCTTGAAATGAAATGTTCGTGCGCAATATGAATAGAGCCACTTAACCAAAGTATTCCTACATGGGCTAAAAAGGGAAAGATGATATGGGTAGTTGTTTCTTCCATCCCCAACTTTAAGATATTAATGGAGAGGATTTTATTAAATTCTCGTTCATCAAAATCCAACATTGCCGAAGCCAATGCTTGAATTTGTTGCTGGTAGGAGGAATTGTTTTCGGAGATTACCAAGGTTCTTCGCTGAACCTCTTCCCGACTCATTTTAGCAATTCTCGAGATTTTGTACCCATTAGCGTTAAGGATTGCGATGTTCATCATGTATTTGAGATCATCTTCTTCGTAATAGCGAATGTTGGTATCGGTACGTTTAGGAACCAACATGCCATAACGTTGCTCCCAAATACGGAGCGTGTAGGCTTTGATTCCGGTGATATTCTCAATATCTTTAATAAAATACTTATCCCGAAAATCTTTTTTCGACTTTTTCGAATCTTCTTTGTTTCTATTGTCGAATACTTGATACTTTTTATCGGACATGGGCAAAATATTTATAATTACAGGTGCATCGGGCTTAGTTGGGCTTACTATCGAAACAATATTAAAACAACAAGGGTTCGAAGTAAAGAGACTAAAACGATGGGATATAAACAATTCATTAACCAAAAAAGATTTAGGAAATAGAAAAAATAATTTTTGGAGTAATCCAGAGATATTGGAAGGGGCCGAAGCAGTGATCCATTTAGCTGGGGCAAACGTGGGTTCTCCATGGACCAAAAAACACAAATCCGATATACTTTCCAGTAGGATTGATGGCACCCGAGAATTAGCTGAATGCATTCAAGCCTGCGCCAATCCACCCAAGCGTTTAATAAGTGCCAGTGCTATTGGCTATTATCCGGATCCGTCATCGGAAACGATTACTGAAATTACAGAAAAAGGTAATGGATTTCTATCCCACGTTTGCAGCACATGGGAACAAGCAACGCAGCCTTTAAAAGAAATCATGGATGTTTACATAATTCGCATTGGCTTGGTATTATCGAACCGATCTAAATTGCTACAAGCCTGCTACTATCAATACATCATAAGCGGCATGGTGGGCAGTACCGGTAGCGGAAACAATGTTTGGAGTTGGATACATGTTCAAGATTTAGCCAAGATATTCATAGAGTCTTCGCAAGGGTTAATTCCATCGGGTATTTACAATGGAGTTACACCCAATGTGAGTTTGCAAAAAGAAGTGGGCCTCGCGGTGGAACAATACCCCTTGAATTTAGCTGGTGGGAGTACGATGTTGCAAGGTTTACAGTTATTGGGCAATTTTTTAAACGGAGTTTGGCGAAGCCTGCGCTGGTTGTCGGGGAGAAAG
>CANGWH010000021.1 GCA_947457565.1 Flavobacteriales bacterium | reverse complement strand
GTTCCCATTCGTAAACCTCATGCAAACGAGCAAAAGCATCGGAAAACTCAGGCCACAATGGACCTAACCAGTTTTTAAATTCCGCTTTATTGCTATCTATATACTTATACAATTCAACGATACTTGGATCTTCGTTGAATGAAATTCGGCTAAAATCCAATCGTCTCCAATCATCCAATCGATTAATGGTTGAACGGCTAGTTGGTACCGCCTCTATCTTTACAGTAGTTGTATCCACCTTTACCACCGATGACACATTCAAGGATGTATCATTTTTTTCTAATTCACTATTAAAATCTTCCAACGATTCTTGGTAATCTCTCTGCCCACCATAGTAATAATTCGATCCCAAATGATTGATTGCTCTTACGCCCACTTCAATAGATGCAGGAACTCCCTTCAAATTATTCTTTTTGTCCGATAGCATTTCCTCTCTACGAGTAGCAATATCATTCAACCACATTACCGTCATATCTGCAAATCGTTCCACATCCAATCCATAGATTTTAATTCGCTCCGACTCGGGCAAACTCATCTGCCACGCAGCCAAGCTATCAAACAAAACCATAAATCGCGCCGAAGCTGTAGACTGTATAATCTTCTTAGCAATCGTATCACCCTTACAAATATATCGTTCCAAGAATACCGCTCGTGCCGGACTAAGCTCTAATATATAATTTCTGTAACCAGCATTCTCGTACAACATCTTCATCCAACGGAATTCAGAACGTGAGTTGAATTTTACATAACGATGGTTTTCTCCGGCCAATACAATTCTTGCTTTCTTTGCACTTTCCGACATCATCTTCACCGCCTGAGCACTAAGTTCAGCATCATCAAAATCGTAATGATATCCCTTGGGATTAAAATCAAGGTTATTCTCTGCTGCAGCAGACACAATGGCTGTATCCTCGATATTCCATTGGGTTATATTAGCCGCTAGCTGCGATTTACTACTGCCCGCATTTGTTTGAATCGCCGGTGCCATTACCTGAGTGACGGTAGACTTAAGAATGTATTGGGGGCTACGGTACGTTTTTGTAGATTTCCTGCCTTTAGTTGTACGATTTCCAACTGGAACGGCTTCGTAAGTAACAGCAGCAGAATCAGCAGCCCAATCCGATTCAGAATCGTTATTCTCTTTCTTAAAAAGTCCAAATTTATACCCAGCCTGAATTCCGTAATTCACCCCGGTGTATTTAAACGGTGTAATTCCAGAAACAATGGCTTTATTCATCGTCCAATCTCCCTTGCCCAGATCCCAACCGTAGCCGATATTTCCGTGAATAAACAAGCGGTTTAATCGCATCGTTGTACCTAGCATCATTCCATATACAGTACCCACTGTTTTAAATGTTTTTCCTGCTAATGGACTGTTTAAACTACCCGAAACCGCCCCGGTAGGGAACGAAAGCTTAGTATCAAAGCCCTCCAAATACGATAATACATTCAAATAAATCCTACGCTTTTTATCCATGGCATAGGCAGCACCTTGTAAATAACCAAAATGAAATCCTGTCAAGTATTTATTGGCCGTCTGGTACTCACCTCCACGCAATCCCCAAAACTGATAGGTCTTGGCATTATTTTTTTCACCGCTACTCAGCAGGTTCAAAGCCACGCCACGGTATCCTAAAGAGGTATTTACCGTCCCCAATCCATTTTCCGACAATAAAGTAGTTAGGTTATTAGCGAATTTCGAAACCGAGGAATTCACCATGTACGAATACGCAAACTCAATCTGAGCCGTTGCATGTCGAATTTTCGGAATTTCATTCAACTGATAATTTCTAGATTCGTAGTCATCCAAATTGGAAGTCCAGTCCCCATCTTCCTCCTCTCCAAAACCCCAACCGGAATTTGTACTTGCCGTATCCATAGCAACATCGTCCACCTGACCTGGCATCACCGCATACGTTGCAATGCCGGAATTGTCTCCGTCTTTTGCAGGAAATGCCAAAAAAGAATTGGTTAATTCGTAATCAGAAGAAATATATTTCTTGTACTCCTGATAAATCATTGATTTCGCTTTAATCAAGCTGCTATCTTCAGCGTCTTTGCTTTTTATATCGAATAAAAAATAATCCGCGAAATACCCTCCGTCCTCATCGTCTGATAAATTAGTATTTGTTAATAGCGATTCATACCTGCTATAAAAAAGTACGTCCTCCGAAGGATTTTTTTGAATTGTAACCTTATCCTCCAAACTGCCTGAAAACGTAAACAATCTGCTGATTTTATTTTTTGATACGCCTTTATCCAACAACCCTTTCAAAATCGAAACAAACCCAATTTTTTTATCGTTTAATATTAATTCCTCGGTGGGAGCAATTACAACAACTTTGTTGGGGGCCGAGGAAGACACTAAATCCGCAATTTCTTTCACAAGTTCATTGCGAGAATCTAGAAAATAGAACAGTCCATCACTAGTTCTTTGATTGGTATTAATAGACTTTTTATAATAGTCCAATAAGTCCGAAACCTCTGCAAATTCAGCAGCCGGCAACCACGATTTAAATTGGGGTTTTAGCGAATCAAATCCATTGGCAAATGCCTTAAATGTTTCGTAATAATCAAAGTTGGCATCCAAATAACCCATGTTGAAATCTACATCGTCATCCTCATCATCCATATCATCCAAAATCCGGTAATAGGAAAACATCGCATTGGCCAGCAAACTCTCTACTTGATATCGAATAGCCGCGGGTATTTCGGGTTTATCCATGTACCGTTTCAAGGCCAAAGCATACCCCCGTTCGCTATCATTCAGTGTTGGATAGCAGGTTTTTATTACCCAGCGATTCACCAACTCAGGGTTTTTTAAATACATGCCACGTAATTCCTTTAACAGCGTATCCAATTGCTGTACATTTTCATTGTAAATCCCTTTCAACGAAACACTTGCAAAAGTATCACCTGTAGTGACGTATTGCTTTAGCAAAGAAATTCCATAAGGCTGCATAGGCAAGTACCAATGGGTAGTTTTTTCTAAATCGCCAGAACGAACCAAGGCCGATAACAATAAAAATCGATTATCCAATTCAGATCTTGAGGAATTAGACATTCCTAACAAAACCAGTTTGTTGTCAGCGGTAGCAGGCAACATCGAAACGGTTTTTTTGGGCTTCGCTGTTATCGCAGAATCTGAAACTATTTTCAGCGTATCTCCTACAGCGGAACCTCTTGAATTTTCATTTGCAGCCTTGAATCCCGAGGCATGTAAAGCTCCATAGCCACTGAGGGCCATCAGCACAAAGGCCATCGGTCTGCGCTGCAAAAAATTAAAAATCTTCATTTATAATTTAAACGATATTAAGTACTTGTTCTTTGATTTGTTCTAACTTTTCCTTCATCTGCACCACGGCCTGTTGCATCGGAAAATAATTACTTTTCACACCCATAGTATTCATTTCTCTTCCCATTTCCTGAGCAATGAAATTCAATTTTCTACCCAAGGGCTCTTTGCTAAGACAATCGTTAAAATATTGAATATGCTGGGCCAATCGCTGTTTTTCCTCGCCAATATCCCACTTATCTAAGTAAATCAACACCTCTTGCTCAAATCGCCCCGGATCCATAATTCCTTCTTGAATATGTTGAGCTAGATTATTGTAAATTTTATCACGAAGTTGCTGCTTTCTCGGTTCCTCGTGAGTAATAACCGTTGCTAAATCAACCCCTATAGAATCCGCCAATTCGGTTAATTTCTTGGAAGTTGCCGCACCCTCTTCGGTTCTAAAGTTGTTTAATTTCTCAGCGGCCAGTTCCGTCGCACTCAATATCACCGCCTTCATGGCATCAGAAATAGTGCGCTCTCCGGCAAAAACAACCTCCGGTAATTTCAATACTTCTCTGAAAGGATCCTTAAATTCCATCGCTAATGCATCGCTCAACAATCGCCACTGGTCTACATACGCTTTGGCCAATGGAACATTTACCTGAATATCGTATTCTACCGCATCAGCAGCTGTAAATGATATGCTGTAACTGCAATTGATGGTGCCTCTCTCCAATTTTTCGGACAACAGCTTCCTTACTACTGGATCTAATTCGTATAAATATTTTGGCAATCGAACATCAGCCTCGAAATATCTTCCGTTTAGTGCTTTAATTTCACAAACTACCCGAACTCCCGAAGTTTCCAATTGGGCACGACCAAAACCGGTCATACTTTTCATGGGTACAGCAATCATAAGTAAGCGAAATTAGGACTAATTCAACGAATAAATACCCCAAACCCTTCTTATTTCCTAACTTTGTATAATTTTTATGAAAATCAACGCTTTTTGGACCATTTTTCTGGCGATTCCATTTGGGTTTTCGGCATGCACATCCAATAAAACAGAAGATACTTCCAACACCACAGAACCTGTAAAATTTATCACCCAAACTGTTAGCGGATTTTCCGAAGATTCGGCCTACCAGTTTATCGAAAAGCAGCTGTCGTTTGGATTCCGAATTCCTGGTACCAAAGTACAAAAGTTATGCGCCGATTATTTACACCAGCAGTTAAAACGATTCTCGGACACTACCTACAGGCAAGAATTACAAGGCATAAACCCAAGAAATGGCCAAAAAATCCCAATGATTAACCTTGTTGGCAGCTTCAATCCAAAAGCAGAAAAACGGATTCTATTAGCTTCGCATTGGGACTCTAGACCCACGGCCGATATGGATGATGAACGGAAAAATGAACCAATTCTGGCGGCCAACGATGGCGCTAGCGGGGTAGCTGTTTTACTGGAAATCGCCCGAAATTTATCCAACAAGAAACCCGAAATCGGGGTTGATATCATTTTCTTTGATGCCGAGGATTTAGGGGTTTCTACCATAGAAAATTCTTTTTGCTTGGGTAGTCAGGCATGGGCCAAGACGCCGCATACCCCAAACTACAAGGCTTATGCAGGTATATTGTTAGACATGGTGGGTGGCAAGAACGCAAAATTCGTTTGGGAAGCCTATTCCGCCGAATACGCCAATTTTGTATTAAATCACACTTGGGGCATTGCCAACGAACTCGGGTATGGCAGTACTTTCCAATACCAATCCATAGGACCTATCATAGACGACCATAAATATGTGTACGAAGGCACCAAAATCCCCATGATAGACATCATTCAATACGATGAGAACAATGGGTTTGCACCGTATTGGCACACCCATAACGACAACTTAGAATCCATCGACAAAGCAACACTTAAAGCTGTTGGAAATACCGTTCATCACGTAGTTTTTAACCAGCCGTAAATCATCCTTCCATGAACCAACTAAAAAAAGTAGACATCCTGGCTTTCGGTGCACATCCAGACGATGTGGAACTGGGTGCAGGAGGTACACTTTTAAAACATATTCAGCTGGGATACACTGCCGGAATTGTAGACTTAACACAAGGTGAATTAGGAAGTAGAGGCAGCATTGAAACCCGTAAGCAGGAAGCAACCCAAAGTGCAGCGATATTCGGACTTAGCTTCAGAACCAACCTAAAGTGGCAAGATGGATTTTTTGCCGAGGATGATTCTAATTTATTGGAAATCGCAAAAATAATAAGACAGACTCGCCCCAGTTGGATCATGGCCAATGCTATATCGGATAGACATCCCGACCACGGCAGAGGCGCTAGAATTGTGGAAAGAGCCGCATTTCTATCCGGTTTGACAAAAATAAAAATCGAAGAAAATGGCGAAGATTTGCCGGCTTACAGACCCAATAATATTTATCATTATATCCAAGACCGCAATATTGGACCGCAGTTTGTCGTTGATATTACCAATCAATGGGAATTAAAAATGAAAGCCATCGCAGCCTTCAAGTCTCAATTTTATTCGGAAGACTCTACAGAACCTGTTACCCCAATTTCCACCAAGGAATTTTGGAGTTTTTTAGAAGCTAGAGCGAGAGATTTTGGCAGAATTGGCGGCTTTGAGTTTGCAGAAGGTTTTACTACGGCCACCCCTTTGGCAATTAGAAACTTTCACGAGTTAAATCCTTAACCCTCAAGTTTATGCTGTTCAAAAAAATAAGAATATGGATTTTCCCGATTGTGTTAATAATGGGCTGTTTAGTTTCACAACCCCTGAGCGGACAAATCCCCATTGAACAATTACTCAAGTTAAAAGGATATCCCCTGCCGGTACATCCCACCGAAAAAGACAGCAACATCATCTATTTTCCGATGTCTTTTGGAAGTGCCGAATTTGCTCCAGAAGTTTTCAAAACCAAACTACCCAATGCGTCTGATGTATACGCCGTTCACCTGGTGTACACTCGTTACAGGCAAGTAGACACCTTTAATCAACCCAAATTAAACGAAGCCCGATTTAAAAACCTACAAATCATATTTCCCGAAGTGTTTTTCGAAAAATCGGCAATCTGGCGGGTCTTTGAACAAACTAGGCCGAAAACTCAAAAGGAGGCAGAAGGTTACTATCACGGTTTTGTTATATATCTAAAACCAAAAACAGATAAAATAGCCGTTAAACTTGAAATAGACCGAATGGACAAGGTAATCAAGAGTTATCGCGATACCAATGTATTTGTACCTGAGAAAATAATTTGGAAAGTTAAAAAACGCCGAGAAGAAACCGGTTACTATCTACCTAGAAATAAAAACCAAAAACGCGCCGGCAAAAGATACACATCGCCGGGATTGGTATTTCGTGAAAAAGAATACCGCATGGTGAAAGATTCTATCCCCGGGAAAAGAATCCCTGCTCATAGAGAAACCATTGGTTTGTTTGATACATTTGGCTTTCGACATACCAATGAATACCGCTTGCTTACTACCAAAGAATGGCCAGGAAAAATTGCAGTGGTAGCCGATGTAACCGCCAGCATGACCCCTTATAACACACAAGTGATGCTCTGGTTGAAATTTGCTAAAAAGCCACTAGAAAATGGAAGATTTATCTTTTTTAACGACGGCAACAACTCCCCTGATGCCTTAAAATCAATAGGCAACTCCGGCGGGTTACACATCGCTGAGAGCAACAATTTTGATTCCGTGTATCAAACCATGCGTAGAGCCATTGCAGCCGGTCAGGGAGGCGATATTCCCGAAAATAATATTGAAGCCATTTTAGCAGCCCAAAAAAAATGGACCGATATTGATTCCTTTTTGATGATTGCCGATAATAGAGCCCCCGTTAAGGATTTAATTAACCTTAAAAACGTAAAAAAACCGGTAAACATTATACTCTGCGGTTGGGTAGATTATATGGCAATTAACGATTCCTACATACAAATCGCCGCAAAAACCAAAGGTAAAATTTATACCTCCGCCGGTATATTTGATGATTTTACCAAGTTGAAAATTAATGAATCCATTGAATTCAACGGCGAAGAGTATATGTACTCCAAGGCTGGACTTACAAAAATCAATCGAATACGAAATTAGTGCTATCCCCCACTGTTCCCTATTTATAGAATTACTTATTTCGCTTTAGTTTTTACTTATGTCAGACATCGATCTAAAAACGCAAACAGGTACACCCAACAATCCCATCACCACCGACATCCTCATCATTGGAGCAGGCCCCGTAGGTTTATTTGCCATTTTCGAAGCCGGTTTATTGAAACTTCGTTGCCATTTGATTGATGTATTAGCTCAACCAGGCGGTCAGCTAACAGAGATTTATCCCAAAAAACCCATTTACGACATCCCCGGATTTCCTGAGGTTTTGGCGGGAGATTTAATCAACAACTTGATGAAACAAGCGGAACCTTTCAAGCCCGGATTTACCTTGGGCGAACGCGCAGAAATCATCCAAAAAACCGAAGATAATCAATACTTAGTTATTACCGATAAAGGTACTGTTCATAAAGCGCCCAATATTGCTATTGCTGGCGGATTAGGATGCTTCGAACCACGCAAGCCGCCCATTGACAACATTACTGAATTTGAAAATAAAGGCATCGATTACATCGTTAAAGATCCTGAAAAATTCCGGGACAAACACCTAGTTATATCCGGTGGGGGAGATTCCGCATTGGATTGGACTATTTTCCTTCAAGAAATTGCCGCTTCGGTCACCCTAATTCACCGCAGAACGCAATTCCGTGGACATCCAGACTCCGTACAAAAAGTACTGGACTTAAGCGCCGCGGGTAAAATCAACTTAATACTCAACAGTGAGGTTACTCAACTACAAGGCAATCAACAACTAAAAACCGTAGGGATTGCTACAGATGGCATGGAAGAATTAACTTGGACAAACTGCGATTATTTCCTACCCCTATTTGGCTTATCTCCTAAACTTGGGCCCATCGCTGATTGGGGGTTGAATATTGATAAGAATGCTATTGAAGTTAATACGTTTGATTACAGCACCAATGTAGATGGCATTTACGCCATCGGTGATATAAATACCTATTCAGGGAAATTAAAATTAATTCTTTGCGGATTTCATGAAGCTACGTTAATGGTGCAGAGCGCCTTTAAGCGTATTTACCCCAATAAAAACTTGGTTCTGAAATATACTACCGTTAATGGTGTGCAAGGTTTTGAGTAATTTTGTTTCAAAATCCTGATTTTGTTTAGCCTATTCGTACTCCCAAAAATAATTCGTTGGACATTCCGACTTCTACTTATTGCGGTTATCATCACCATTGTTTGGGTAGGAGCATATCGATTCATTAATCCCGGCAAAACCGCCTTAATGAAATCCAGAGAAGCTGAACACACTATAGAAGTTACCCAAACTTGGGTTAATTATGAGGATATAAATTCAACCATGCCACTGGCTCTAATTTGCGGTGAAGACCAACGCTTCAAAGACCATTTCGGATTTGATTTAAAAGCCATTGAAAAAGCGATAAATCACAATTTGAAAGGCGGCAAAGTAAAAGGCGCTAGTACCATCACCCAACAAACGGCGAAAAATGTTTTTCTTTGGGAAGGAAGATCTTGGGTTAGAAAAGGATTAGAAGTATGGTTTACGTTTTGGATTGAAATCTTATGGAGCAAGCAACGAATTTTGGAGATTTATATGAATGTTATTGAAACAGGCCCCAAGGCATTGTTCGGCGTTGAAGCAGCAAGTCAACATTATTTCAAAAAATCGGCAAGTAAACTAACCCGCTACCAAGCAGCGCAAATCGCCAGTATTGTACCCTGCCCTACATCCTGCGGTATGCAATCCTCGTTTGCCTATAAACATCGAAATTTTATTTTGAGATGGATGCGCAGATACGGAAAAGCTATATTGCCTCAATAAATAAGGCAATACAAAGTCCTCAACGAGTCAACCAATAGTTTACCCAAATACTTTCCACCGAAGTTGCGCGAGTCTTATGAATATTTGGTGGGTTTGATTGTCGTTGCTACCTTTGTACCAATTAAATCATTGCACTATGGCAACTACTCAGGATCTTTCATCGGGAAATTTCATCCGCTTTAATGGCGAATTAGTACAAATCATTGAATGGCAACACCGTACTCCAGGTAACCTTCGTGCTTTCTATCAAGCAAAAATGCGCCGAGTAAAAGACGGCAAATTGGCCGAAAATAGATTTAGAAGTGGCGAATCTGTTGAAATTGTCCGTGTTGAGGTTAAAGAATTGCAATACTTATACGAAGAGGGAGAATCCTTTATCTGCATGGATAACGAAACTTACGATCAAATCCCTGTTCAAAAATTCTTGTTTGGCAACGGAGCCAAATTCATGAAGGAGGGAGACACCGTATTAATATCGTTTGAAAATGGCGAAACCCCAGTACTCGCAGAAGCACCTCAGTACGTAACCATGGAAATCACCTATACAGAACCAGGCGTTAAAGGCGATACAGCTACCAATACGCTTAAACCAGCTACCCTAGAAAATGGAGCCACCGTAATGGTACCTCTATTTGTAGGTGGAGGTGAGAAAATTAAAATTGATACTCGCAACGGAGAATACGTAGAACGCGTCAAGTAATTCATGGTTAAAATCCTCCCTGCAGAAGAAGGTTTTTTATCCTTCCCCGAAGTTGAATTAGCTACCCTGGAGAATGCCAAAGTAGTTATTCAGCAAATACCCTACGAGCACACAAGCTCCTATTTACAGGGCTCTGATAAAGGACCCGGAGCCATGGTTTCTGCTTCCCATTTTGTTGAGTTTTACGACGAAGAGATTGATCGTGAAGCCTACAAAAATTTTGGTATAGCCACGGTTGCTCCCTTGGATTTCAACGACAAAGTTGATGCAGACGCTATTGCCTTGATCGCACAACAAACCAAAGAACTTCTTTCGCACAATAAATTTATTGTTTCCTTGGGTGCTGAGCACACCGTAACCTTTGGGTTTGCCCAAGCTTTTCAGGAAAAATACCCCAATATCAGTATTTTACAAATTGATGCTCACTCCGATTTAAGACTAGCATACCAAGGCAACCCTTACTCACATGCCAGCGTTATGGCCAGAGTGCACGATTTAAATATCCCGTTGGTTCAAGTAGGAATTAGAGCCCAATGCAAAGAAGAAGCGCAGTTAATCAAAGATTCAGACAATATCCATACTTGGTATGCCCATGATTTGTGGGATAACGATGCTTGGATCGATGATTGTATCGATAAATTATCCGAGGTAGTTTACGTTACTATTGATGCCGATGGGTTTGATCCATCCGTGGCTCCAGCGGTAGGAACCGCAGAACCCGGAGGATTAACTTGGATTCAAGGATGTAAATTACTTCGAAGAATTGCCGAAAGAAAAAAAGTAGTTGGATTCGATATCGTTGAAATCGCACCCCGAGAAAATGACATCTTAACCGAATTTACCATGGCAAAATTGTGTTATAAATTCTTAGGTTACTTAGATTTGAATAATCGTATATGAACAATTCCCCCAGAATTTACCTCGATAATGCAGCTACAACACCCCTAAATCCGGAAGTATTGGAGGCTATGATACCCATTATGCAAGAGCATTTTGGAAATCCAAGCTCCTCCCATGCACACGGCAGAAAAGCTAAAGGAATTATCGAAGATGCACGCGGTAAAATCGCCAAATTATTGGGATGTTCACCCGCAGAAATTTGTTTCACCTCCGGTGGAACTGAAGCAGATAACCTCGCCCTCAGAGGTTCCGTTAATTCACTGGGGATCAAACGAATTATTACCTCCCCAATTGAACACCACGCAGTAATTCATACCGCTGAAGATCTAGCCCATGCTGGTTTGGTAGAATTGGCATTATTGGACGTGAACGAAAAAGGTGAAATAAACCTGAATCAATTAGCCGATTTGTTGCAAAATCCTACCCCTACATTGGTAAGCCTAATGCACGCCAACAACGAAATTGGAACTATGATCGATATCCAAGAAATTGGAGAACTCTGCCACAGACACAATGCATTATTTCACTGCGATACCGTTCAAACCATGGGGCATTTCTCCTTTGATTTGTCTAAAGGTTATGTAGATTTCATCGCGGCAGCCGCACATAAATTCAATGGCCCTAAAGGCATTGGATTCATGTATTTGAATAGAAAAAATAAAATCACGCCAGAAATCACCGGCGGTGCGCAAGAACGTGAACTGCGTGGAGGCACTGAAAACGTGCACGGAATCGTTGGCTTAGCCAAGGCGTTGGAAATCTCTTACCGCGATATTGTAGCTAAGAAAACACATATTCAGAACCTCAAGAATACCATGATTCAATTACTCCAAGAACATATCCCTGGTATTGAATTTAATGGCAACCCATTTGACCAAAGCCTTTACACTGTGCTAAGTGTAAGCCTTCCCCCGAACGAAGCAGGATCAATGCTATTGTTCAACTTAGATCTAGCAGGTATCTCCGCCTCCGGAGGCTCCGCTTGCTCATCCGGCGCTGTAGGCGGTAGCCATGTGATAAATGCTTGCAAACCCGGCACCAACAGAACTACTATTCGTTTTAGCTTTGGAAAACAAAATACCGTGGAAGACATCAAATACACGGTGGAAAATCTTGCCAAATGGTACGCCGTGGAAACTGCCTAATTTCGGCAGTATTAGTTTTTATTATTTTAACCCAATACGGTTGTGCTACCTTATTAACAGGGAAGTACCAACAAGTTCCTGTAACAATGACTGATTCGTCCTATTGTGTCACCGCGTTTCTTCCTAAACCAATAGACAAAGTTATGGAATCTCCCGTTTCAGACGATATGGGCTCCCTACCCGTAAATAAATCCGAATATTATCGCATCAGCCAAACAATCGATAAAGGCTTTATTATACTACCTCGACCTGCACCTAAACAAACTATTCACCTGGGATTTCAGTCTTGTCGAGATACAGCAACTATTACTATGGCTCAGTGTTCTACTAACTACCCAGCAATATTCAACGAGCCAGCCCTGCTTAATTTTGTTTTACCCTGGAATTGGATGATTGACGCCTATACGGGTGCTTTATTCCGATGGAAAATCAACAAACCATTATCGCCATAAACGAAATCTAACTACCTTTGCCGCTGAAAACCCATGCCCCTGCTGTATATCACCAGAAAAGAGCATTTTAATGCAGCCCACCAGCTGTGGAATCCGCTATGGTCCGATGAAAAGAATTTAGCCATCTTCGGAAAATGCGCCAATCCCCATTTTCATGGCCATAATTTCGATTTATATGTGTGCGTGAAAGGTCAACCGCACCCAGAAACTGGATTGGTGATGGATCTGAAACAACTAAAACTTATTATCCGAAAACAAGTAATTGATGACCTAGACCACCAAAACTTGAATTTGGATGTTGCCTGGTTAAAAGGCACAATGCCCTCGATTGAAACTATTGCCGTAGGAATTTGGAATCGGTTAACGCCCCATTTACCCGAAGGAGTGCAATTACACAAAATCACCCTCTGGGAAACCCCCAATAACTTTGTCGAATATTTCGGCGAGTAAATCGCATTCCCAACGTTAAACAACGCTAAATTTTCAAACAAATCCCCTCAACCAACCACCAGCGTTGCAGTGAATATTCAATCTGCTCAGTAGAATACAACTTCTGCATCCAACACAAGTAGGATCCTATGTATCAATCCAAACGAAATACAGGATACCGATTATGCGTGGGCTCGTACAAATTCGTTTGCTGATAAATCCACTGTAATTGAGACCAAGCACTGGCCTTGAATTCCGGATTGGTTCGTTTTTTCTCCTCAAATTCGGCCCGCTTCAAAGGATTATTTTTTAAAAATTCTGCAGCGTAATCCTCAAATACATAATCGCTAAATCCTTCTTTCTGCTGTAAAATTCCATCAAAAAAATTCCATGCAAAATAGGAATCAGGGGCCTGTGGCTCCAATACATTTATCAATAACGCCGCCCACTCTTTTCGAACCGGCACAATATAGTCACCCGCACTAATTTTTAACACTAAAATCGTGTCCTTCACCTTTACATCATAATGCAAATAGTGACTCTCATACGGTCTGCTCACCGTTTTATAATCTACGATGTAACTTACCCGCATTGCGATTTGTGTATCCACAGAATTACGTTTTACAAACACCTCATTTCGTTTTAACATTTCAACGATTTCGGGGTAGGCAGATGAGACCACATAAGCTCTGGGAACTTTAACAGAATCCACCGGACGATAAGTGGAATAATAGTCAATCTTCCGATTCCAAGGCTTGGATCGATCGTAATACAACCTCGGCAACCCGGTTACCTCGCTGGGCTTGTAACCGGCTGTATACCCATAAAAATCTATCTTTTCAGCGGTAGATTTATCCAATTGAAAATTCAATGGCAAGTAACGTGGTTCTGAGGGATAAAACGTTGGCATCGAACGCAAGGTGCCCGTTTTCCGAAACTCTGGCATGCTCGTTAAACCATATCCCGAATTAATATCAGGGATAATTACCCAACCCAAATTTTCAATGAAATTCTCCATGAATGCCAAGGTTGCCAACACACGCTGCGGAAATGGCTTTAACATATGAGTCTCTACCGTATACCCTACCGTACCCAATAAAGCGGCATAGCCCGTTGCATACCTTCCAGTTTCCCAAAATGCGTATAAGCCACTATCGGGAATTGCTTTCAATGTTTCCACATAAGGGGCCGTCTTCCAACTATCAGACAATAATCGCTTGCGAAATTCCTGTTCAAAAGGCTGTATCCATTGTTGTCTGGGATTAAAAAACTTCTCAGGACGCGTATGAAAATAGGTTAATACATGCTGATAATCCGCACCGTTACTGGTATGATTATCGATCATAAAATCAAAGCGCTTATTTGCCATTAGTTTTACCAAAGCCATGGCATTCTTGCTATCCATCTTGATAAAATCCCGATTTAAATCAAGATTCTTGGCATTCCCTCTGAAACCATAAGCATCAGGTCCAACTTGATTGGCTCTGGAGGGTCTTCCTCGATTTACGGTACCATCCACATTGTACTGGCATACAATGGTAATTTTTAGATTTAATGGCTTGATAGAATAAGGATTGTAGTACTGCTCCGGGAAAAATATCATATCCCTCAACAACAACATACTGGCATCCGTACCTTCCGGTTCCCCGGGGTGAATATTATTATTTATAAGCAGGGAAATAAATTTTGATTGCTCCGATGTTGCTGGATTAATCGGCGTCCCATCGTCCGATTTTGCAATTATACCAGTTTCAACTTCACCGGGCATTTCCTGCACAGGTGTTCCCCAACGACTTAATTTCTGTCGATTTTCCGTGGAATAACTGATAGCATATATAGGCAATCCGTTATCGCCAGAACCAATCGAACCAAAATTTACCCAACCCGGAAATAATCGTGCAACCGTAGCATACCACTGAACACATTCTTCGTAGGTTGCCGTAGATTTACCTTCGCTCTTTTCCCACGGGGTTAATACACTATCCCAAAACTGCGCCATGGAATCCCGCAATTTTGGACCTACCCTAAAATTCAACAAATCGGCTCGGTACATGGCCTTGCTTACCCCTAATTCCTCACATGGACCTACCCAACGATATCCTTTTTCCCATCGATACCCTTTTTTCACGGGAGCACCCTCAAAAACAGTTGAAAACTGCTGTTTTGGATCCAATTTTACTTGGACTTTTCTCTGGTTAGATTGAGCATCAACGAATATCGCCACACAACCAATATGCAGCAGCAATGCTATTTTCCGCAAAGAACTAATCATTATCGAATTCTATCCATAGAACTGATCAAATCTTCATCGCTTTTTATAGCGAAATAAGCCATAATAACAGGTATCAATAAAACCAAAGGCCATACTATTTGCACGCCCAAATTGTATTCATCGGCATACTGTTTAGAAACCAAAAAGAAACGAACAAATAATACAACCCAATACAAAATCACCGCCAAGCCCAAAAACTTTGTAATTTTCATTTGCAAATTCCTGTTTTTGTACAAAAACACACCCACTATAGCTATAGCACCAATAGCTACCAACAATACGATGGAGAGTAAATCTGGAGTATACAGCACTTTTTGTCCTTGTTGATCCACCGAAAAAGATCCATTATTACAGAAACTCAACCCCAAAACTATACCGCTATTTGCTTCAAATTCCGCATAAAAGGGGTCAACCCACATCAAAATAATAGCGATTGAAGTAACGGCTAATAAATATATCGATTGAATTCTCTGTATCATAATAATACAAACTTACTGCTAAATTTGGGTTATTGTGAACACCCTAAACCTATTTGCGCTTCAAAATTATGCGAATGGTTGTTTTCTCAAAAGGAATACTCTCTTTAACAAAAATATCCCCTCCGTGATACTCATAAATTATCCGCTTGGCTAAACTTAAACCTAATCCCCAACCTCGCTTTTTGGTTGTAAATCCCGGCTTAAAAATCGACTTCATTTGATTACGCGGAATGCCTTTCCCTGTATCCGTAAAATCGATGTAAATTTTATCCTTGTACGCACGCAATGCACAGTAAATCAAACCTTGACCTTCCATAGCATCGATACTATTCTTTATTAAATTCTCTACCACCCACTGAAACAAATTCACATTCAACATGCTCATCATGGGCTCAATCGCCGGCTTATACGTTAACTGAACCCCTTTCCCACTGCGGGTTACCATGTAAGCAATCGCTTGATTTAACACCTCGTTCACGTCGCACAATTGCAATATAGGTTCACTACCAATTTTGCTAAATCGCTCAGTTATTGTATTCAATCGATCAATATCCTTTCTCATTTCCCCACTGGCATTCTCCGGTAAAACACCTAGATCCAAACATTCCACCCAACCCATCAAACTTGAAATTGGAGTACCCAATTGGTGAGCCGTCTCCTTGGCTAAGCCAACCCAGACTTTATTTTGCTCGGCACGAGTAGACGATGAAAATGCTGCGTAACTAACCAACATGAACAATGCAACAATACCTAATACCACAAAGGGATAATACTTCAACTGAATCAAGACAGAGCTTTGACCGTAATACACATAATAATTAGTATTTTCATCCACAGGAACAACGATTCTATCGTTCTCATTACGAAACTCTTCCAATTTTTCTTGCAAAAATTTATCGATTTTTTTTACCCCCGCTGTATCAATGTTTAAAATGGTTTTAATATTATTCAAGCTATCGGCAAGAATGGCAGGAATGGTCTCGTTGCTTTTAACTACCCGTAATTGAAAGCCCAAATCTCCATCCATGTTAGGATCCGTTAACTGATTTTCCGCCTCGGCCCAAATCTCCATCTTCTTCTTTTCCTCATTGGCAATTTTCTGAACCAGTAAATTACTTAAGTATAATGTCAACACACCAATACCAAGCGCCAAAAACAAGAGCATGAGTTTTATATATCGGCGGGATTCGTAAATACTCTTCATGATTAATAGCGATTGCGCCAATATGCTACTACGCGTTCTAAATCCAATAAAGGTTCAAAATCCTTGGCATAACTCAAATTTGCATCCCACTCAAAATCACTGCCAAAAAATTTACCGGATGCTTCAATAACATGTGGCTTTAATATCGGCAATTTCTTACCCACTTGCTGATACCCAACCCACGTTTTTACGCCAATTAAAACGGCTACACTATGTTTCAGTATAAATCTGCCTCGCTGATTCAATCCCAAAAAAGGAAATATAAGCAAGGCAGTTACAGCAATGAGAACATCCATAATCCTCTTCTTTCGCCGATTATGGGGCTGTGAAAGATGAAACTTCACATCCACTGTAAACAACTCCCCAGGCTCATTTTTACTATCCGAACCAATGATCGTTTCGCTGCTTTCGGGGGCGATTTTAATCTGTCCGTTCCAATCTCTAAAAGCGCCCATCACTTCCATAATCTTCCCACTACCAACATCTTTACCGCTGAAAATCACCAAATTAACGCGGTGAACGGCTATTATTTCTGCCAGCTGATCTACCCCACCCATAAAACCAACTACCTTAGACTCCATAGGGTGTACTCTACCCGCTATTTCCATTTGAACCCCCGAACGCAATAATAACCCTTGTATTCGTTCACACTCTACATCAGAACCAACAATGACCACTCTACGCTTGTGTGAGTTATCTTGCAAAAATTCCGACTTACCCAACAAGGATGCAATAAATCGCGCTAGAAACAATGCCGCAATCGACCAAAAACTCCCCAATGCCAAAATAGCCCTGGAAAACTGTAACTCCTTGGGCAAAAACGCATAAACAGCAAACAAGGCTACCGCCCCAATTACACCTCCACGCAGTAACCTTCTGGCAGAAACCGGTTGGTCATATCCCCCACTGATGTAGGCAAACGCCATGATAACCAATGAATAAATTGGGATATGCAGCGCAAAATATTCATTGGGATAAAACCCTCGAACAAACTTGTGGTAGAGTTCCCAATACCACGCTATCCCAGAGAAGCCCACTACCATCAGTAACACATCCAAAACGGGCAACCATAATTGCTGTATTAATCGAACAACAAAGGCTAAACTCGCTCTAACATAAATGGCAAATTTGATCAACAACGAAAACCATCCTGCCATCCGTTGCGAATAGTGTTTTTGAGCAAACAGAACCATAGCATTGTAAAACACCTTCACATAATTGGCACTTCGCTTCTTGGTACTTTCTCCCTTATAATGAATAATGGTTGTTTCCGAAAAATATACGTTTTTATAGCCACCCTTCAAAATGCGATAGCTAAGATCAATATCTTCTCCGTACATGAAATAATCCTCGTCCAGCAACCCTACCTTCTCCAAACACGAAACCCGCATAAGCATGTAGGCACCACTCAATACTTCAACCTCGTGATTTTCAAATTCGTCCAAATAACGCAAATGGTACTTCCCAAATTTGCGAGATTTTGAGAACAACGAAGCCAATCCTGTCATTTTGTACAAAGCAACCAAAGGCGTTGGCAATCCCCGCTTACTTTCGGGCAAAAATCTTCCTTTCCCATCAATCATTCTAACCCCCATTCCCCCAAATTCCGGATGGTTGTCCATGTAATTTAAGCACTTAACAAAGGAATCTTCCTGAACAACGGTATCCGGATTCAACAATAGAACATACTTAGAATTGCTTGCCCTTATTGCCTGATTATTGGCTGTAGAAAATCCAACATTGCCTTCGTTAGCAATCACATTAACCGATGGAAATTTTGCTCTAACCATTTCCACCGAACCATCCACACTATTATTATCAACCACCCATACTTCTATGTCCAACCCAATAGATGCCTTCTGAACACTCAACAGTGCCTGTTCAAGAAAATACTTGACGTTGTAATTAACGATAATAACCGATAGTTGATGCATGGCTACAAGTTGTACTCAGTGCGCTGCAATATACTCCTTCCTAAGGTAACTTCATCAGCATATTCTATTTCTCCACCCACGGAAATTCCTCGAGCAATACAAGACATTTTTACCGGTAACGATTTTAATTTTTTGCCGATATAAAACAAAGTAGTATCCCCTTCTATAGTAGCACTCAATGCCATGACCACTTCCGTTATACTCTCATTTTCAACTCGTTGCACCAAAGAACTGATGGACAAATCATCCGGACCCACACCATCCATTGGAGATATCAACCCCCCCAAAACATGATATCTACCCGAAAATTGACGGGTAGATTCTATCGCCATTAAATCACTAAAATCTTCCACAACACACAAGATTCCGTTAGAACGGGAAGAATTATTGCAAATATCACATACACGCGCATCACTAACATTGCCACAAAACGTACACAAGTGTAAATCTGTTTTTAATTTAATCAAAGATTCAGCCAATTTTGCCACTTCCATTTCTGGCCTATTTAATAAATACATCACCAAACGCAGCGCCGTCCGTCTGCCAATACCGGGAAATCCTGACAATGCCTCAACCGCATCGGAAACAATTTTCGAACTGAATTCCATCGGTTCAAAAATAGCACATAAGCGCTTGCGTTGTTTGAATTAGTGCACATAGTAAAAAGGTATTACCTTTGCAACGCATGTTTATCGAGGTATTACAGGGAAAAATCCACAACGTTCGATTGACGCAAACCGAATTGAATTACACCGGTAGCATTACGGTGGATATGGATTTGGTAGACGCCGCTGGAATGGTTCCAAACCAAAAGGTTCTTATCGTTAATAACAATAACGGTGAACGTTTTGAAACCTATATAATTCCTGGAGAAAGAGGTAGTGGAATCATTGGGTTAAACGGTGCTGCCGCAAGGCGGGGTCAAGTGGGTGATGAATTAATAATCATGACTTTCTGCTACGTTAATACGGAAGAGCTTGCTTCGCATCAACCCAAAAACATTTTCCCCGATAGGCAAAATCGAATAATTTAACACAATGCAAAGCACCAAAAAACTGGCTTCCAAGGCATTTATAATACTCTTAAGTGTGGCCATGTTTATCTGGATAGGCTTGAAAACGGATTGGCAAACCACAGGCAACGCAATCAAAAACGCCTCACCGCTATGGATTGGATTGGCAGTAATACCTATGCTGTTAGCCCATTGGTTGCGCGGAGCTCGATGGAATATGCTAACAGAACCCGCCGGTTACACACTTAACAAACGTAGATCATTCTATGCCGTAATGTCGGGCTACCTCGTAAACGTTGCTACCTCACGCGGCGGAGAAATCGCGCGATGCGCCTTGGCGGCAAAAAGTGAAAAAGCTCCCGTAGAAACCTTAGTAGGAACTGTGCTTACTGAACGATTGATCGATTTGGTGGTACTAGCCCTCATGGCTATGCTCTGTCTAGTTTTACAATTTGATGAAATGGTTCGATTCCTCTTCCTTTTCCAACCATTAAAAACACTAGCAAATAGCTATTACCAAATGCCTTTAGGTCTTAAAATTCTAATAATTGCTATCCTAGCGGCCGTATTGCTTTTTGCTTTCATTTTTCTAAAAAAGAAAATAGTAAGCTGGATCAATAAACCCCAGGATAATCAAGGATTTATTTCAAAATTCGCCAACGGATTTAAAACCGTGTTTCAGTTAGAAAGTCCTATAAAATTTTGGCTCTACAGCATTCTTATTTGGTGTGGCTATTGGTTGTCTGGCTACTTCTCCATGAAAGCCTTGGAAATCACTGCCGATGGAACCCTAGCTAACGCTTTGGGCTTTATGATGTTTTCTGCCTTAGGTGTTATTATTCCATTACCCGCTGGTGCAGGAGTTTGGGCTACCATGGCCTTTGGACTTCATTTTGTTTATGGTTACTCCGAAAATGATGCGCAAACATTTGGCATCTTCTCCGTTGCATATTCCAATACTCTGATGATAGTTTTTGGAGCATTAGCGTATTTGTTATACTTCCTTGAAATGAGAAAATTATCCAAATTAAACTCATGAAAACAAACCAGAAAATAAGAACCTTAAACGAGGCTATTTCCTGGCGTCAGCAATGCAAGGAGAAAAACCAAAAAGTAGTATTTACCAATGGCTGTTTCGATATATTACATGCCGGTCATGTTACTTATTTGGAAGAAGCGGCCCAACTAGGGAATAAACTTATCGTGGCAATTAATGCAGATGCATCGGTTCAACAATTGGAAAAATCACCTGCTCGACCCCTACAATCCCAAGAAAGTCGAGCTCAAGTTATGGCCGCCCTTCAATTTACAGATTGCGTCATCATCTTTACCGAGCCCACCCCCAAGGAAATCATTGAACAGCTAACTCCAGACATCTTAGTCAAAGGCTCCGATTACCAAATACAAAATATTGTTGGTGCCGATTGGGTACTCCAACATGGAGGTGAAGTAAAAACATTGGATTTTGTCCCAGGCTACTCTACTTCTGCAATCGAAAGAAAAATCATTTCAGCCCATGGGCTTGGTTCTGATAAATAGCCTAGTTGCACTGTTGTATTTTTATTGGTGGTTAAGGACCCTACAAGCAACGCAATATTCTTCCCAAAACAATACCGTAGCCGAAAATACTTCAACCGGTGAATCTACCCACCTAACAACACAATTATCTAATAAGGATATACCAAATTCTGAATCCAATAAACCCAACGTTGAAAATTGCAGCATCCTAGTTCCATTTAGAAATGAAGCGCTGCGCCTTCAACCCCTCCTTGATTCTATTCTTACAATCCATTCTGCTATTAGCTGGGAAGTACTATTTATTAATGATAACTCAACAGATAATTCCTGTTTAATACTAGATGAATGGATACAAAAAAATCCACACATCAACGCTCAAGTAACGAACAGCTGCAAACCATCCAAAAAACAAGCTATTCTAACAGGAGTACTACTAGCGAAGTATGATTGGATTTTAACAACCGATGCCGACTGCAAACTACCAATACAATTGCTTGACTCCCATGCAGCTATAGCAAATAGCAATACAACCGTTAAATGCATAATTGGCCGGGTGGAATTCTTTAAAACCACCCAAAAACATCAGCCGTTAAACACCTACGAAATCTTAGAAAATCAAGTCATGGTTGCTATCGGTTTATCTGCGGCCAAAAACGCTGCCCCCGTAGCTGCCAATGGCGCTAACCTCTTCTTCCATAAAGCTACTTGGTTAGAATTGGGCGGTATTACTTCTCACGAAAACATTGCCAGTGGAGACGATATTTTCACAACTCACCTGTTTTATCAATGGAATCCAAGTTCAATTGCTATTAACAACACAATCCAAGGGGTTATAAAAGCCCAACTTTGCGATTCCCTTTCTCAATTTATTCACCAACGAATCCGGTGGTTTAAAAAATCTTTTTTGCAAAAAACGCAAAAAACGCTATTCCAGCAGTCGTTTTTCGGTTTCTACCTTTTGTCTTTATGGGTACTAACCCTAGTCCCCGTGTACGGGGAATATGCGCTACTTGCAATCATCCCGATTCCAACCAAAATCCTTTTGGACACATGGTTTGGATACAAATTATTACGTTACCATCGTTATTCAATTAATATCCTTTGGATTAGTTGTGCAAGCCTATCCCAAATACTGTTTCTACCGCTGTTGGGCTTGGCTTCACCCCTACTTTCCTATCAGTGGAAAGCAAGGAAAATTTCTGTGTAACCTTCCAATTTTACTCTTTATTGGTTTACAGTATTTCAGCAATATTGCCAACAGTCAAACCCTAGATAGCGCCTATTTCGTAACGTGTAAACAGAGCCCATCCAATAGCTTCTGTTTTAACTCCGTACAATATTTCAATACTCGTTCTTGTTTACCGGCACAAACAACAACACAACGAGCTGTAATTAACATCCCAATAGACACAATCCGTGAATGGGAGATAAATACCGAAGTTTTTATTGGCATCAACCCATCTTCATCCAATTACTTAGAACTTCAACTTGATTTTCAAGCCGACACCCTAAAAACAAGCAACACACTAAGGCTAGGAGACAAAACAGACAATATATCCGTATACACCAACAACCAAATCATCAACCAAACCCCCTCCATCTTCAATAGAAATAACTCTCAGTTGAAACTACGATTGCTGTTTCAATCCTCCATTCTCAGCATCTTCTGGCATTGGAAAGACTCTACAGAATGGCTGCCACTATCAACAATATCCGTAATCCCAAAAGCTAGGCTCACCAATATTTCAATCAATTTAACACAAACCGGAAGCAGTAGCGTTGGTAAATGGAATTTTCAATTATTTAAACCAAGACCAATTATAAAAGACACAATTCCACCCGTGATACAGGATTTTGTCTTGAAAACAACCTCCAAGGCTTGGTTAATTTTCAATGAACCAATAAACATCGATTCAGCGCGATGCCAAATCGTTGACTCTCTAAATCTCTGCATACTGAAAAAACTAAATTATACCACAGTTGAAATTACAACACCGCGTCCATGGCCTTGCAATGATAGTTTTAGAATAACTATTCAAGGTCTTAGAGATAGTGTATATAATTACTCAAAAAACGAGGTAATCAACGCATTCTATCCGTGCTTAAAAAACATAAATCGCGGCGAATTAATTGTTACGGAGATAATGCACAATCCTGTTAAAACAAACCAACAAATCAATACACTACCTCCTATCAAATATATTGAACTAACCAATACAAGCAATCATGGATTATGGCTAACCAACACCCAAATTTGTGACGCTGTAAGTTGCGCTAAGTTACCCAAATACTGGTTAAAACCTAAGCAGTTAATAGTGCTATTCGACAACAAAGACTCGAATAAAATAAGCAACGATTTTAAAAAAATTAGTTTGCCGGTACCCAACTTTCCATCATTTAATACAACCGAAGATTCAATTATTATTAAAAACAACAACAATGAAATTATATACCAAAACCGGTACCGACAAGAATACCACCAAGAACCATTCCACCTTGGAGGCTATAGCCTTGAACGCGCATACAATAAACCGAATGAATTACATTGGCTGAACTGGCAAAGTAATATCGGAATTGGAGGCAGTCCTGGATTCGTTGATTCGTGCATCCGGATCAGCCCAATACCTTCTCAACTTTTCTCCGTTGCCTTACTTAAACAATCAAACCAAATTGAAATTCACTGCAATCAACCTCTATCTCCACAACAGTGGGAATCCATAGAAATAAGTTGTATTGACAGTCAAAAAAAATCGTTAATACTAACAACTTACGTAACAAATATTAACGCCAACAAAGCCACCATCAATTTTCCAACATCCAATTTTTCTCAACTAATAAATAATACCCAGCTATTTTTAAAAGCCCCATTATATTACACGCTTGAATCTGTAAAAGATACAATTGACCTAATTCATGAATCCACAATAAAAACTCCTACTACCGCGGATTTAATCTTCTCCGAAATACAATTCAATGCTACAGATAATGCATTTGACTTTCTAGAAATTTACAACAAAAGTAATAGCGCCCTAGATTTAAAATCAATAGTTATTCGCTATTACAATGAAGATAGCATACCGCGATGGCAAATCCCAATAAACTCTACAAATGCTATTTTACCTCCCAAACAGTGTTTAGTAATTTGCAAGGATGCTGAAATAATGAGACAACATTACCCGGATTTATCCATGGTGAAAATTATGGAAAATCCGATTTTCAATGGTTTAAATGCCGATTATGGACTGATTGAAATAATGGATATTTCATCATTTACTCGATTGCATTTGGCTGGATATAATAGCAGTTGGCATCACCCCGAACTCGATGAAACACAAAATATTTCCCTAGAAAGAGTTGGAACCAACGCATCGGCAACCAATCCTTGGAACTGGAGAAGCCATGGCAACAGGAATATCCAAAATTTATTGCAAAATCCATGCAACACCAACTCAGGGACAGCTAATAATCACCAGTCCGCATGCAATAGTCCTGGATTCCATCAGGAATGGTTGATTAAAGACAATTCAGCCACATTTAAACTAAATCAATGGAAGCTCTTTCAAGCATCCTCCAACAATTATCTCTGCTTGGAATACCAATTGCCAATGCCAGACTGTTTAATTCAAGTAAAAATACTCACTGTTTCTGGTCAGTTAGTTGCTGTTCCCGTTCAAAAGGAACGCATTGATTTCAATGGAAATTTGTGTTTCCCTGCATCAACTACCGCTAAATTATCTAAAGGTGCTTATCTAATTGCGGTGCGATGCTTAATGCCCGATGGTAATATTATTCAGAAACATTTACCCTTTTCCATTTTGTAAAACCCAACCGCTGCCCTAGGTTTGAATGCGAATGCAGAACCAAACACGACAAAAAGCAATAACTGCTATAAAACATCAATTATCGCCTCATTTTTCTCCCGCAGAAATACAGGCGATGAATTTTTGGTTCATTGATGCATTAGAACATTCCCCCGAATCAAACTGGGAAAATCTAATTAGAAGCTGGCTCGATGCACTTTTGCGTTACACCCCAATACAATACATTTTCAATCGTGCTTTTTTTGGAAAATTAGAATTATTTGTAAACGAACATACACTAATTCCAAGACCAGAAACCGAAGAGTTATGCGAACTTATCCTTAATCACCCACGTAATTCAGATAGCAGCGAGCATCAACTTCTAGATATTGGAACAGGTTCAGGCTGCATCCCGATTTGGCTTAAGTATAATCGATGTTTCTGGGACATTACAGCTATCGATATTTCGGAAGAAGCATTGAAAGTAGCTAAACAAAATGCAGCACATCATCAGTTAGACATAGCGTTTAAGCAAGAGAATTTTCTAGCGATAAACAGCATTGAAGATAAATATTCAATAATAATTTCTAATCCTCCATATATCCCCAAAAAGGAATTATCCAGATTAAATAAAAATGTAATTGATTTCGAACCGCATTTAGCGTTATTCGTAGAGGATAATGACCCACTAATTTTTTACAAAAAAATTGCAAACTTATTTGAAACAAAAAAGCGCTTACGACAAATTTGGTTGGAAATTGACCCCGAAACAGCCGAGGAGAATTGTGCGCTGTTCAATAAAATAGGGGTTGCTCAAATAATCATAGATTATTCAGGCAACCCCCGATTTATTCTCTGCGAAAGAACGGACTAATCTTGTTAATTATTCAACGTAATTATGCCTTGAGCATCTTTCTTCAACTCTCCAGATTTATATATTTGAGTTAACGTAGTGTAAATACCCTGTGAGAATCTTTTTTTGTCCCGTTCACCACTTTGTAAGAATAGTGCTGTAATCAACTCCCCTGAGGCCATAGGTCTGTTTTGCTCAAACATATAATTAATGATAATGTCTTTCTTGGTTAATTCCCCAGCCTTCCTTCTACCTCCGCCGCGCTTAAATACTGATTTTTTGGGCCTTCCAGGTCTTCCAACAATTTTTTCAACTGGCTTTGCTTTTCTACCGCGCTTCCCTTTACCTACAGACATAGCTTTCTTTCGGTAATCCTTTGCTCTATCTTTCCAAGTATTAATAGACTTCGTGGCTTTTGCCTTTATTCCATCAATAATTTTCGAATTTTTCTTTTCTAATTTTTCAATTTCTTTTTGTGCCCTTGACGTTGCTTTTTTTAGCGAATTTGACAACGCCTGAATTTCTTTTTCAAGAAATGCAAATGCTCCCAAATGAGGCGCAGCTTTACTTGACCGCTTGGTTTTTACCTTGTTTTTAGATCCCGGCTTTCTGCCGCGTTTTTTTGGCAATACTACCTCTTCACTATTGGTATTTTCCATAAATTAATTAT
>CANGWH010000020.1 GCA_947457565.1 Flavobacteriales bacterium | reverse complement strand
GTCGCTCTACCAACTGAGCTACTCCCGCGTTTCCATGTAAATTGTGGTGGGGAAAGAAGGATTCGAACCTCCGAAGGTAAAAACCAGCAGATTTACAGTCTGCCCCATTTGGCCGCTCTGGTATTTCCCCATTGTTTGTAGTAACTCTCGCTACCACCCCGATTTACACGGATCGGAGCCACTTGTCGGAATCGAACCAACGACCTACTGATTACAAGTCAGTTGCTCTACCAGCTGAGCTAAAGTGGCTTATTTATAAGAACGTTTTCCTCTTTCTTTGCTATCATCTCCGAAAAAGGACTGCAAAAATAGGACATTTTCCAAATATTTCAAACCTTCTTTAGTTTTTTTACACAGAAAATAATGCGTCCGCTTTTTTCTCCAGTCTAACCCACTCGTTATAAGCCCTTTCGTGCTCACTTTTTTCTCCTACATCGATTCTTTTTATTACCCCTCCGCCCTTTACCGCAAAAAAGTTAATTTTGCCGATTATTATGCGGGCAAAACGACTTAAACTCACAGCCATTATATTGATAGGGACCTTAATTCTAGGTTTTTTACTATGGAAGAACCCCAATTCTACCAACGAAATTGCCCTCAATCAGTTTGCCCTTAAAAATCCAAACCAAGTAGTTTCTATCACCTTAACCCCCAACAATAAAAAAATCCCATACCTCGTATTGGAAAAATTTGAAAATCAATGGCTCGTGAAAAATGCTACCGATTCTTTTCTTGCCGATACCAATAACGTTCACCATATATTATATAATGTAGCGGCAAAACTTCAAGTTAAAAACCCAGTCTCTGAAAAACAAATAAAAGCCGTTAGCAAATTTATCGCCTCTGACGGAACCAAAGTTATTTTCAAATACAACGATGGTAAGGAACACACATTCTTTGTTGGCCCCCCAACCAATACCGAATTAGCAACGTATATGTATATGCCCGATAACGAAAAACCGTGCGAAGTTGTGGTGCCCGGTTTTACAGGCTATGTAACCCCCAATTTTACCACAAATCCCTTTGTATGGAAATCCCCCTTTGTTATTGATGTAGATGCAAAACAAATTCAATCCGTTTCCGTAACCTGGACCAACAGCCCCCAACTCTCTTTCATTATCCAAAAACAAGGGCAAGATTATGCTTTAACCAATACCCAACAAAAAATAGTCCCTGGTAATCCCGCACTCATGGATGCTTACCTCGAATTATCTAAACAAATCGCTCGCGAAGTAGGCGATATCCCTCAAATCAATAGAAACAAATCGTTCAAAGACAGCTTATTGCAATCAAAACCATTGGTAAAAATTAATTACCAATTCTCCAACCCCAAATTGAAGCCTTTATCCATAGCCGTATATCCTATTCCCAACGCAGAAGAAGAAATAGCGATAGACGCCAAACCTAACGAGACTCAAACCCAAACAACCGCACTGTATTGGATTAAAGCTTCCAATGATCCCATCATTTGGACAACCCAAGAAGTTTTGCTTAAGAATCGACTTAAAACCCTTACCGATTTCCAGTAACGTGAGACTAACTTATGCAATTTCCGGCGGTGTAATTGGCGTCATTTCTGGCGGCCCTAAAATGGCTTTGTTTGGATTTTTGGTTGGCATGTACTTCGATTACATTGGCGAACGCAATCAAACAGAACCTGCCAATGACAAATCAAAGAGCCAACGCACAAGCTCCTATAATCAGAGAAATGCTCCCGTAGACTTCCAAAATTCGCTACTTATCCTCATCGCTGCGATTATGAATGCAGACGGAAGTATTATGAAGGCGGAATTGGATATGGTAAAAACCATGCTATTAAGAACCTACGGCGAGGACGAAGCGAAAGCCATGCTATTGCGTTTGCGCGATTTTCTTAAGCAAAACCATAATCTAAACGAAGTTTGTAGAAACCTGCGATTGCGCATGAGCTATTCTCCAAGGTTAGAACTGGTTCATGTTCTTTTTAGAATTTCTCGGGCCGATGGTGATATGTCCGCTTCTGAAATCAACCTTATCCAACAAATTGCCACCCAATTAGGTATTAGCACGCCGGATTACTTATCTATAAAGGCGATGTTTGTAACTACTCCAAACAGCGATTTCCAAATTTTAGAAGTAAACCCAACGGCAACCGAAGAAGATGTGAAAAAAGCCTACCGCCGAATGGTAATGCGATTTCATCCAGACAGACTGCAGGGGTTAAGTGAATCTGAAAAGAAAACAGCCGAATCCAAATTCCACAACGTTCAAAAAGCCTACGATAACATCAAACGATCCAAAGGCTGGGCCTAATCAACCATAGCTATTCTTGAAAACCGTATCACCGGCACCCCATCATTCAACCATGAAAGTCCACATAGCCCTATTTGTTGTTTCCCTGTTATACGCCATCTTATTTTCACTTGCGGGCCAAATCATGCCCCAATACATGCACCCCGAAGGTTTCGTGATGCTTAGAATACTTACAGCGTTCCTTTTATTTCAATTAACCGCAGCCATCGTTGGTTTCGAAAAAATAGAATGGAAAAAACACGCACTTGAATTCGCTATTTGTGCATTTTTTGGAACCTTCGCCAACATGTATTTATTTTTTCAAGGCTTGGCATTAACCCACCCTATCAATGGCGCAATATTGATGCTTGTTACCCCCCTTTTTGTTGCAATTTTTGATCATTTTCGAATTAAAACTTGGCCGAAATTTGGGTTTGTCCTTGGTACATTAGGCGCAGCGCTGGGATCTGCTTGGTTGATGCTAGGCAAAGGAGCCCACTTTAATTCCGAAACCCTAAAAGGCGACCTCTTGGTAGCGGTAAACGCCTTGTTCTATTCAATATACCTCGTGCGTGTTAAGAAACTCACGGCCGTTTATCAACCCGTAACGGTAAATCGAATCACATTCATGTTTGGAGTTGTATTCATGGCGGCCGTTGGCGGCATGTTCGACTTGGGAAATACCAATCTATTATCTTTCCCACAACCCATCGTGCTAAAAATAGTTTACATTCTATTTTTTACTAGTTTCTTGGTGTATCTATTAAATGCGTATGCCGTAAAGAAAGCAGGCCCAACCTTAGCCGGTATTTACATTTATCTTCAACCTGTACTCGCAGCAATTATTGCATTAATTATGGGAACGGATCACCTTACCAATACGCGCATCGTGCAAATTGTAGTAATTATGATCAGCGTTTGGTCGGCTACCCGCTTCAGCCCATCGTCTTCCAACCATTGATTCAATCCTTTTTCTTATATTTGCACTTTTAAAGATTATCATGCGTACAACTGAAGCCAATAGCATTTTAGAAAAAGTAATTCAATCGGTAGAATCCAATGGCATCGATGCAGGTGCAATCATCCCAGAATTGCAAAAAGCAAGAGAATATGCACTGAAAGAAGAAGATCCCTTGGTTACTCGTGCGCTTCGATTGGCTTGGCAACATTTGGAAGCAAATGATACTTTCGATATTGATTTGGCCGAGGACATTGAAACTCCAGAAGAAAATTTCGTCTACTTCCTGCAGTTATGCCTGCGTTGTGAAAACTCATTGAACAGAGAAGAGCTCCGCGAAATGACTACTTCCTTACAGCAATTGGCCTAGTTAGGCTAACCCTTAGTACTACTTCTGCCATGAAATTGTTAACTAATTGGATACGTACCGTTTCAATTCTGTTAACAATCATTTTTTTGGCTGCTCAGTCGCAGCATTTCCATCACCACGGAGATTCTCATAACCATAGCGAGTCTACCTCGTGCGAAAATGGGCATAATCATCCTATTCATAAGCACGATGGCAATTGCAATAACACCCAGCACATAACCGAAGACTGTAGTTATTGCGATTGGCAACAACCGCTGGTAAATCAATCCAACCTATCGGTATCCACTAATAGCCTTTCATTTTCTTTGGCAATCATTGCCATATTCCATCAAAATCCATTCTTAAAGCCGGCTATTAGAAAGAACTCTAATAAAGCGCCACCCACCGTTTAAATGACACAACAAGGTGCAATCTTACGTAAGCGTATTTTTCGCTAAGTATTGCACACCGATTTACATCCGCAGTTATCCAGCGCCTTGGACCCACTGTTAATCTTGTTTTCATTTAAACCCAAAACTATTGTTCAATCGTCCTATCCGTCTATCATTATTCGCGCTTGGACTGCTTTCCTCTGCAGTTCATGGTCAGCCATTGCCTTCTCCCATGGTGAGTGTATCTCCGTGCAACAGAGAATTACATATTCAATGGATCGCACCAACCAATACTTCTACTTGGAACAATATTGAGCTGTTAATTCTACCCAAAAAGTCAAAGATAGTTTCTACAAAAAATGAAATCATTCATCTAAGAAACCTATGCTCGGATTCCGTAGAAATAGAAATTACCACTGCGAATTATCATGGGCATCATTGGGTAAAAACGGGAGTGCGCCAGTTGTGTATTCTCTCCGTAACCGATTCATTGACCCAACACACGCTTACCGGAAGTCCGTTCACCATCACCTATTCCACCCTCGATAACAACCCAAAGCTACACCGCGAATTGGATCAAGAAATTCACGAAAGAATGCAAACGGTATTTATTGATGTGGAAAAATTGGAGGATAATACGGATTTCAAACTCGATGCTAGAACGATGCACTTGCAAAGCAACGGTCTATTTTCCGATAAGATAGAGTCTTTACCCATGGTAAATGTTTTGAAATCTGGTTTAGGTAGTGCTAAACCAGTAGTGCAAGGATTGATGGGACTGCGTGTGCCGATTATTAAAAATGGCATTCGATTGGAAGGGCAAGCTTGGGGATTAGACCATTCGCCGGAATTGGATGGATGGAATATCCAAACGGTTGAACTGCTGGATGCAGTGCAGAGCTTAGTATTTTCTCCCGATGCCTGGGGCAAAAGCATTTCGGCCAACGGGAATATTCCGCTGCATTCGGGTTTAGCCTTCAATGATTACACGCAGCTTTTGGGAGTAAATTCCAACGGTGGCGGAATTCAAGCCTCGGGTAAATGGAATTTTAGCAAAAAAGAAACCACCGTACAGCAACTTACGTGGAATGCTAGAAAACAAGGAAATTATGCAACACCAACCTATCGAACTGCAAATACGGGACTGGAAGAATTCAGTGCCGCCTACCTCAGACATTTCCAAGGACAACGCGTAGAAAAGACCCTTCGATTGGATGCTTATTGCTTTCAGTCAGGAATTTTATTGAACAGCCACGTTGGATCCCTGAGTGATTTACAATCGGCCATTCAACGCACCGAACCCTTATTTCAACCGCAATTCAATTATGCCATCAACAAACCAAAACAAGTAAGCGGACAGTGGCTCGGTAGCTTTGAAACTAAGAGGACGCCAAAACCCAAGGTAACTACCATCAATCGCTGGAGTTTACAAGGAAATATTCGACAAGAATACGACCCCCACCGTGTTGCCAGCAGAACGTTTGCGCAGCTTAGTATCTTGCAAGCAACAGCCAGGTATCAATTCATTCAAACCATCGGAAATTCAAATTATGGTACGATGCACGAATTACAAGGCCAGGATTATGGAGGTTATTTCTTTGTCCCTTCCTATTTGCAATGGAGAAGTGCGGCATTCTTTTCCCAATCGGCCAAGGTATTATCCGTAAAGAAAAAGTTAACTTGGGCCATTCGGGCCGATGTTTTAGCACGTAATGTTACAATCCCTTCCATTAGCGGACTTGTGGGATTACAGCCATCGGTGCAGCAGGTATACTTCGCCCCTACAGGAGCTATTCGATACGAAAACAACCACACTCAACTTCCATGGAATATAGAACTGAGTCATATTTGGCGACAGCCCGGAGTGAACGAATTGTATGCATCGGGGGTACACCACGGTACGGCTTCCTACGAAATTGGGAATCCCCAGTTAAAACCAGAAACAGGCGAAAAATTGGAACTGGGATGGCGCATTAAACCAATGGGATTATGGCTAAGTGGATTTTCGGTATTGTCTACCAATACAATCCATGTTTTTCCTCAGTCGGAGCCAGTGATTACGGTACGGGGAGCGTTTCCCGCGTATCGTTTCGAGCAATTACCCAGCTATTACGGCGGATTGCACATTCACCATCAAATGAGGAGTAATAATCACAGCTGGTTATGGGAAAACACCGCCGAATTTGTGTACTCCAAGATATTGGGCACCCAATCGAACGCATTCAGTCATCCCGCACTGTTACCCGCGCCATTCGGAAAATCAACCCTTACCTACCAAACGCACCATGCAACGTTTACCCTAGAAACAAAGGCCGTGAGAAGGCAACTTTGGTACGATGCCCGGTACGATCTTTTACCACCCCCTCGGGGATATGTGGTCATGAACGTCCGTTTTACCCTAAACAACTTTTTAGGGACTCAGCAAACGCTCGTAATTTATGGAGAGAACCTAACCAACCAACGATACCGAGATTACTTAGACCGATTCCGATATTTTGTGGATCAACCAGGAACTAATATTGGCATTCGTTGGCAAACCAATTTACACAAACATTCAGAACACAATCACACAAAAAAACATCATTAAACAATTTAACCCATGAAAAAGATAATTTTCAAAACAATCATCGCCGCCATCGCTGTTAGCTTTGGAGCCTGCGAAAAACACAACGAGGGTGAACAAATTAACACCATTGAATTAACCGTTACAGATTCCAACGGACAATCCAAAACCTACACCTGGAAAGACGAGGACGGAACCGGAGGCAGCAACCCCTTGGTTGATAGCATACTGCTTGACTCTGGCAAGTACACGGCCAGCGTAAAATTCCTGAACATTCAAAATGGTAAGAGCACGGATATTACCGAAGAAATTAAATCAGAAGGACATGAACACCTGATTTGCTACTTGGTAAATAGCATTACCATGATGCCCCTTTCGGGCTTAGCTATTGAACCCACGGATACCGATAAAAATGGAGTGGTTCTGGGCTTGCAAAGCACTTGGAATTCGTCCAGATCAGATCTTGGAACTGTACAAATCACGGTAAAACACCAGTCAAAATCGGAAGTTGGCACAAAAACCGGTGATTGCGGCGCTGGCGAAACGGATGTTCAGGTTTCCTTCCCCTACCGCATTCGATAATTTCGTATCTTTGTATTTTTAAGCACTATGAGCGATACACAAGCGTTAAAATCCACAGCTCTTTCGGAGTTACACACTCAATTGGGAGCTAAAATGGTACCCTTCGCCGGCTTTAATATGCCTGTTTTGTACGATAACCTAATTCAAGAACACCTTACGGTAAGAAATGCAATGGGTGTATTTGATGTAAGCCACATGGGCGAGGTTTGGATTGAAGGTCCAAAAGCCTTTGATTTGGTTTCGTGGATTACCACCAACGACGTAGCATCCTTGTACGACGGCCGTGTGCAGTACTCCTGCATGCCAAACAACAACGGGGGAATCGTAGACGATTTATTGGTATATCGATTCAATGCCGAAAAATACTTATTGGTTATCAATGCCGGTAACATCGATAAAGATTTGCATTGGATTAACGAGCAAAATCGCAATTTTGGTGCAACCATTACCAATGTGAGTGATGATTACAGTTTGTTAGCAATTCAAGGACCTATGGCTGCCGAAGCGTTACAAAAACTAACCGCAGTTACCTTGGCTGATATCCCCTATTATCATTTCGTTGAAGGCGAATTGGGTGGTTTATCTATCATTATTTCCAACACAGGTTATACCGGTGCTGGTGGATTTGAGCTTTACGTAAAAAATAACGATGCCCGCCAATTGTGGGATAAAGTATTTGAAGCAGGGGCCGAATTTGGCATTAAACCCATTGGTTTGGGCGCCAGAGATACGCTTCGTTTGGAGAAAGGTTTTTGCTTGTACGGTAACGATATCAACGATGAAACATCACCCATCGAAGCAGGGTTGGGTTGGATCACAAAATTCAATCACGACTTTGTAAACCGTGCTCACCACGAGAACATAAAAACCAACAAGCCTACCAAAAAATTGGTTGGTTTTGAATTGATAGACCGTGGAATTCCAAGACAACATTATCCCATTTGCACCGCAGATGGAAAAGTAATGGGAGAGGTAACTTCTGGTACGCAAAGTCCATCCTTGAACAAAGCCATTGGCATGGGCTATGTAGCCTCTGAATTCAGCGCTGCGGGTAGCGAGATTTACATCGAAATTCGCGGCAAACTATTAAAAGCCCAAGTGGTAAAAATACCATTCTTATAAAGCGATCCTAATTAGATCGTAGAATGATAGAGTTAAAAAAAACCGCCTTAATCGGCGGTTTTTTTATTAAATATTCACCTGCAACCCAAACGTCACCCATCGGGGCAACAAGGGTATTGCCGCAAAATCCTGATAAGGCTCGTTGGTTAAATTTTGCACCTGCAACCAAACTTTCACCGGAATTCGTGCACGAGACTCATCGCCGTACCTGGGATAGAAATTCTTACCCATGGGGCCAATAACAAAATTTCCAGATATTTTAGCATCAATCAATTGATAGACTGTATTTCCTCCCGGCGGAATCTGCACGGAAGCATTCCCACTTGCTCGCTCAATCATACGGTGATACACCGAAAATTGAAATTTATGGTTATAAAACATCACCCCAGATATCCACTGTTGGGGTAAGAAAGAAACCGAATATTGCGAAATTCCTTTGAATCCAACATCGTCCCTCAATGCTTGCAATCGGCTGTAAGTACTGCTCAATCGAACAAAAACTACCTTTCCTAATTTAAATTTGGATTGATACTGTACCCCTACATCCCATCCTTGAACACGCAAAGACAAAAAATTAACTGGCATCCACGGGGCTGTTAATGAATCTTTGATTCGATCAATTAACTGAGAATTATCGCGTCGGAATACATTTCCTTGAAGATTAAATCTACCTCCGTTAAACCGATAACCAGCATCGTAATACACCGAACTTTCCACCTTTAAATTGGGATTACTCAAGTTCACAGGATCTTTGTAATATAAATCGGTAAAGGTGGGTAATCGCTGACCGGTACCCCATCGAGAGGTGATGAAATGTTTTTCATACCGATATAACACACTACCACCTGGATACAAAACCTGACCCAACGTTGGATTACTTACATGGTATAAACCGAGAGAAATCTGCAAATCTTGCTTGTTATTTTCAGCGATGGAACTCAATGTTTCTGGTTTGAGCGGAGTAATAATCAATTCTACTCTGTTGCCCCAAAACTCCCGTTCCCTATCGCCCAAATTGGTGCTATTTATCGCTTCTCGGCGGTATTCCACAGCCGCTTTTATTAGCATCGCCATGCGCAAACGATAACTGTATTGAAGCATGGGATTAACCACCGATGTGGTATGGAAATTTTGATAAAAACTGGGGTTGTACTGATTAAACACATACCGATCTTGATTGCTTCGAGCCCCTAAAGAGAACTGAAAATCACCAAATGGCAACCCTGTTAAATTAGCATTCCAACCAGCCCAAACGGTATTCACATACTCGTAGGAAGCACTGTCTCTAGGAGCTGCATAAAACCCGTTGGCGCCAAATTGATTTTTAACCAGTCCAGCAATTACCGATTGCGTTAATTTAGCTTGATATCTAAAATCTTGCTTCTGATTAATTCCAACATTAATTCTGGTTTGTTGAAAAGAGGTATTGGGCCGATATCCATTCCCAAAATCCACATCGGCGCTGTACCATGCCGATAGATTCTCATCCCCAAATTGCTGCAACCAACGATAGCTTTGGGATCTGTAATAGTTGTCTTCCGGTGTAAGTTTAGACCGCAATCCGCCCGATGGATTAGTGCGTTCTCCCAATCCTTGTTGGGTACTAAAATAGGTTCCGCGCTCATTATTTACCGCTCCCCCTTGCCTACCCTCTTCTACCACAACAACCTCTTTGTCCTTACGCAAATTCCCTGTTTTTGTAATAATATTAACCACGCCTGCCAAGGCATTCACCCCATAAACATGAGCAGCTGCACCTTTTACAATTTCTATTCGCTCAATTACTTCGGGTGAAATACTCAAATTCAATTGATGGTGTCCGGTTTGGGGATCGCTCATTTTCACCCCATTGATTAACAATAATACTTGATCAAACGTGCTACCCTGCATTTGTAAATCGGCCTGCACCCCGTTGGGCCCTCGTTGCCGAAGATCGATTCCCGCAGCATACAACAAGATTTCTGATACCGTTCTTGCGGGCATAGCGTTGATATCAGCAGCAGTTATTACTTGTACCTGGCCCAAAGGAGAATACCATGTTCTTTTCTGAATGGCCGATGTTGAAACTACCGTTTCCGGCATTTTGCTCGTATCATCCAGCGTCTGATACAAATTGACAATAGTTTCATCCTCAAAAGACTTTATAGCTAAGTCATTTATAGGTAGTTTATTAAACAAACCCAAAGTGGACATTAACCCGTTAATTCTTGCAATGGATAAAGGATTGAGGTTTGAAGTAGCTTTAGAAAATGAAGTACTCATCACGGATTGGCTAATACAAAATGTTAAACCAATTCCAATTCCCAGTCTGGCAATTTTCATAATTCAAAGATAGGTCGCAAGAGTCAAAGCCCTTGAATGAATTGCGTTCATATGACTTTATAAGCAAAAAGAAATAAGGATTTTACTCAAATCGCAATGCTTCGATGGGATCTAACTTTGCTGCTTTATTGGCCGGATACAAACCTGCGGTTAACCCCACAATCACACAAACTACTACAGCCAATGCAATCCAAGCCCAAGGGGCAATAAATCCCGAGCCCAAAGCTGCACCAACACCATTTCCAATTAAAATACCAAATAAAATACCGGCAACACCCCCAATCTGACAAATAACCACGGCTTCTACCAGAAACTGATTACGAATCATAGCAGGAGTGGCTCCCAATGCCTTACGCAATCCTATTTCCCGAGTTCTTTCAGTAACAGAAACCAACATTATATTCATTAAACTCACCGCTGCCCCCAATAATGTAATAATGGCAATGAGTGTCCCAACACCAGAGACCATTTTTATATTATCCAATGCGTCCTTAACTAAGGATGAGCTTTGCGCCATAACAAAATTATCGTCCTCGCCAGGTTTTAATCGTTTTACTCTACGCATATATAAATAGGCGTCGCTCATTAAAGGGGTTACATCCAACACTTTGTTACTAGACACCGTAATTACACAATTATCCGTAACCGTTGAAACATCCCGCATCGCCCGAGAAATAGGCATAATCACCATCCTATCCCCGCCACTCATACCCATACTAGAGCCCTTTTTACTTAATACACCTAAAACCCGATAAGGCTTACCACTAACCAAAACTGTCTTATTCAATAGTAGCGAAGGCACTCTACCCGATCCCAGCAATTTATCCGCTATTTCACTGCCAATTATCACGGCCGGCAAACCCATAGAGATTTCATTTCGGGTGAAGTTTCTACCTACTGCAATTTCATAACTGGCCGTTTTCAGATAATCATCGTCTACGCCCAACACCCGAATGTTTGGATTTGTTTCCACTGAGCCCAGTGCCACTTTCGCCGTAAATCCCGCATTAATCTGCAAAGAAACATCGGCCAAGGCCTCCATTAATCGCTCAAATTGCTTAGCCTCGGTATACGTAATAGGTCGATCAGAATTTGCCACGCCAAAACGGCGCACTCCCTCGGAGTTTCTTATAACAAAACTTTGAGACCCCATCCGCGAAAACGTGCGGGTGATTGCTATTTTCATAGCGTCTATACTGGTTAATATCCCTACCAACGCAGCTATACCAATAGCAATAATCAATGCCGTAATCACTGCACGGGAAGCATGACTCCTAACGGACCCAATCCCTTGCTTGATGTTTTCGGCAAATAAATTCAAAAAGTCGTTGAATTAAACGGCGAAGGATTGACCACAACCACAAGTACTTGATGCATTAGGATTATTAAACGAAAAACCGCGGTTGTCCAATCCATTTTCCCAATCAACTTCCATACCCAATACATACATTACATGGGCCTTATTCATCACCATTGGAATTCCCTCCATTTCGTAATGGTTGTCCGATTCTTCCGGTTTATCGAAAGCCAGCATATAGCTCATACCCGAACATCCGCCTCCTTTTACACCAATTCGCAATGCCGATTCGTCTTTTAATTCCAATGAGCTATACAAGCGTTTCAGCTCTTCCAAGGCCGAAGACGTAAATCCCACCGGTGGTTTTTCTATTGCCACAGAATTTATAATTGTATTGTCTACTGCTTCCATATCTACAAATTTAGTCAATCCCCGTGGCATTTGAATGCGTGCTACCAATTCCATGAATTATATTTGCAAGGTATGAACTGGTATTTAACCCTAGCCGTTATTGTTTCCTTGGCCACAATTGGAGGAGCGTTGTTTTTCTTTAGAATGCACACTAAACACACGTTAAATCTTTTAAAAATCGATATTCAAAAAGCCAATAGCCAATCCCTTACGCCCCTAAAATTGCAAGCCTACGAGCGAATAGCGTTGTTAACCGAAAGAACATCAATCCCTGCGCTTATCAAAGAATATGCAGGAACCGTTACTTCTGCCCGCGCATTCACCCAAATTGCCATCAGTGCAATCAACGAAGAGTACAAGTATAACGTATCGCAACAAATATATGTGAGTGAGCAATTATGGACCTTGGTAAAAGTCACCAAAGAGCAACATTCGCAATTGTTAAATCAATTGTTGCAAAATTTGCCAGAACATGCCACTTCGGCCGATATGAGCAAGGAGCTCATCCAATGGCTACAACAACAAGATCAACAACCCCAAGATAAAGTTTTGCATTTTTTGAAAAAAGAAATCGCACTTTATTTTTCATAATACGTCATACATGAGTCAATCCAAAATAAATTCCAGCGGCATCGATATAAAAACCGTTTACAGCGCACCCGGCAGCGAACTTCCCGGAGAATTCCCTTACACCCGAGGGGTACGACCGGACATGTACCGTGGAAGATTGTGGACGATGCGTCAGTATGCCGGATTTTCAACCGCAGAAGCATCCAACGAACGGTACCATTATTTACTAAATCAAGGAACTACCGGTCTCAGTGTTGCGTTCGACTTACCCACCCAAATAGGGTATGATTCTTCTCATGCCATGAGCGAAGGGGAAGTGGGCAAAGTAGGTGTTGCCATTGATTCTTTGGCCGATATGGAAATATTGTTTCAAGGTATTCAACTGCAAGATGTAACAACATCGATGACCATCAACGCTACAGCATCTACGTTGTTAGCGATGTACGTGGCTTTAGCCAAAAAACAAGGAGCCGATTTACAAAAAATTGGAGGCACTATTCAGAACGATTTATTAAAAGAATATGCAGCCCGAGGAACCTATATTTATCCAGTGAGACCTTCCATGCGTATCATCACCGATATTTTCGAGTGGTGCAGCAAGGAACTTCCAAAATGGAATACCATTTCCATCAGTGGATACCATATTCGCGAAGCCGGTTCTACCGCCGTTCAGGAATTAGCCTTTACCTTGGCCAACGGAAAAGCTTATGCCGAAGCTGCTATCGCTAAAGGATTGGATATTAACGTTTTTGGAAAACGACTGTCATTTTTCTTTAATGCCCACAATGATATCTTTGAAGAAGTTGCCAAATTCAGAGCCGCTAGAAAAATTTGGGCTACTATTATGAAAGATTTAGGGGCTACCCAACCGGAAGCCATGATGTTGCGGTTTCATACTCAAACCGGTGGCTCTACCTTAACTGCCCAACAACCTGAGAATAATATTGTTAGGGTTGCACTACAGGCATTATCCGCGGTATTGGGTGGAACCCAAAGCTTACATACCAATGGTTTCGATGAAGCACTGAGCTTACCCACTGAAAAAGCCGCTAGAATTGCATTGAGAACCCAACAAATCATAGCTCAAGAAAGTGGGGCTACCGCAACAGTAGATCCTTTAGCTGGCAGTTATTATGTAGAAGAATTAACCGCAACCCTAGAAAAAGAAGCTTGGTTGTTAATACAGAGAATTGAAGAAATGGGCGGTGCGGTATCGGCCGTAGAAAAAGGTTGGATACAAGAAGAAATTTCCCGAAGTGCTTATTTGGCCCAAAAACAAATTGAAAATAAAGAACAAATTGTGGTTGGCGTAAATGCCTACCAAACCAAAGAAGAGGATCCACAACCTACCTTTAGAATTGACGATAGCATCCGCAGCCAACAAATAGAAAAAATTAATGCCGTTAAAGCGCAACGAAATCAACATGTTGTTGACCAAAAACTAGCATTATTAGCAACTGCAGCACAAACAGACACCAATTTAATGCCCCTAATTTTGGATTGTGTAGAATCGTATACAACCTTAGGAGAAATTGCTGATACCCTGAGAAATGTTTTTGGGGAATATCAGGGATAATTCTATAATGAAAAAAAAATTCAAAATCAAGTAAAAAAAATTAGCACATTGTGAATTTTGTTAGTTTATTAGCAGATTGAAAATAGGAATTAACTCACCCTCATTTTCAACCAGTTACGATACATAATTAACAAGTTAAACACACAAAGCTAGAAAACGCAGAGATGAACGAAAAGAAAGCACACGAAACGGCATGGCAGGAATGCCTTACTATCATTCGAGACAATGTAAATCCCCAGAGTTTTAAAACTTGGTTTGAACCTATCCGTGCAGTTAGATTAACCAATAAAGTGCTTACTATACAAGTACCTTCACAGTTCTTTTATGAATGGTTGGAGGAACACTTCGTTCAACTTCTTCACAAAACCCTTAAAAAAGTTATTGGTCCAACAGCAAAATTGGAATACAACATTGTGGTTGAAACTTCTGCTCCTGGGCACGACGTTTCTCCTTACACCATCAATGTACCTACCGGTGGTGCATCCCAAAAATCCGTTCAGAACGAATTAGGAATGCCCATTAACATGGACACTCCAATTAAGAATCCATTTATTATCCCTGGTTTAAAGCGGATGAATATCGATTCTCAATTGAACCCTAGGTATACGTTCGATAATTTCGTGGAAGGCGATTGTAATAAATTAGCCCGAAATGCGGGCTTGGCCATTGCCCAAAAACCCGGAGGAACTGCATTTAATCCCTTGATGGTGTTTGGTGGCTGCGGTTTGGGTAAAACCCATTTGGCCCATGCCATTGGCAACATGATCAAACAAAATCACAAGCAAAAAGTAGTGGTTTTTGTAAGTGCCGAAAAATTCATTAATCAGTTTATCGATTCTGCTAAGCAAGGAAACAATAACCAATTCATCAATTTCTACCAATATTTGGATGTGTTAATTGTGGATGATGTTCAATTCTTCGCTAAAAAAGAACGTACACAAGAAATTTTCTTCCAGATATTCAACCATTTACACCAAAATGGCAAACAAATCATCCTCACTTGTGATCGTCCTCCTAAAGACCTTAAAAACATGGATGAGCGCTTGTTAAGTCGTTTCAAATGGGGATTAAGTGCCGATTTAGGTAATCCTGATTTCCATACCCGTGTAAGCATTTTGGAAAACAAAATGTACCAAGACGGAATCACATTGCACAAAGATGTTGTTGAATATTTAGCGCATAACATCGACACCAATGTGCGCGAACTGGAAGGTGCTCTTATTTCCCTGCTAGCTCAAGCTTCGCTTACCCGCAAGCAACTTGATCTTAACCTTGCAAAACAGATAGTAAAGAATTTTGTAAAGAATTCTACGCGCGAAATCAGCATAGATTATATCCAAAAATTGGTGTGCGACTTCTACAACATTCCCGTAGAAGCCGTAAAATCAAAGACACGGAAGCGAGAAATTGTACAAGCAAGACAAATTGCTATGTATTTCACTAAAGATCTTACCAAAGCTTCTTTAAAGAACATTGGAATTTATTTTGGTGGTAGAGACCATTCAACGGTAATTCATGCTTGTCAAACAGTGAACGACTTAATGGAAACCGACAAAAAGTTCCGCCACGACGTTGAGGAAATCGAAAAAAGAATCAAAATCAACACTTTCTAAAATAAAGTAAAGCGGCAAACTTCAAAATTGCCGCTTTTTTTATTCGATTCGTCCATCTAATTAGGACGGCATATTAATTACATTTGCAACCGTAGTATTCAATCATGCTTAAGTTTTACAAGACCTTTCTCTATGCGCTGAACGGAGTAATTGTATTATTAAAGACTGAGCGCAATTTTAGAATTGCTGCTGTATGTGGTCTCATTGCTATTGCATTAGGAAATGCTTTAAATTATTTAGGCCAACCTTTATTTCGATTGGAATGGGCAATGATATACCTAGGAATAGGATTGGTATTGGTATCCGAGGCATTAAATTCAGCCATTGAAAAAACCTTAGATAGGCTGCATCCTGAAAACCATCCCATGGTGGGCATAGCTAAAGATATGGCAGCTGGCGCAACATTGATCGCTAGCACGGTGGCACTGATTTTAGGATTGTTTGTGTTCCTTCCCCACCTCTTGGCTCTATTCAACTAGAGAAACAATCCCCAATAAAAGTCATAGACAATTGGTCGCAAACCCAATTTTTACCAGAATTCATCCACTATTAATTCAGGTTTTTATTCAATAGAAATTCCTCTAAGAACATTTTCTTAGACGGAGTGATCCTCAAATAAGGTATTACTGATTTGATTCTTTGATCTACTAAAACTAATTATAACCCTAATTCCTTCAGTTGCGTTGAATCCAATACGCTGGGGGCATCAATCATAACATCCCTACCGCTATTGTTCTTAGGAAATGCAATAAAGTCTCTGATTGTTTCAGCACCGCCAAACAAACTACACAAACGATCAAAGCCCAACGCAATACCTCCATGCGGGGGCGCTCCGTATTCGAAAGCATTCATTAAAAAGCCAAACTGAGCTTGAGCCTGCTCTGGAGTAAATCCAAGTAAATCAAACATTTTTGCTTGTAATGCCCGATCGAAAATACGTATAGACCCTCCCCCAACTTCCACTCCGTTTATCACTAAATCATACGCATTCGCTCTCACTGCACCCGGCTCCGTATCCATTAAATGCAAATCTTGCGGCAACGGGCTGGTGAACGGATGGTGCATTGCATGAAATCTCTCCGATTCCTCATCCCATTCCAACAATGGAAAATCCAACACCCACAATGGCTTGAAATCATCAGAACTACGCAATCCCAACTCCGTACCCATCAACAATCGCAATTCATTCAATTGCTTCCGTGTTTTATGAATATCACCGGCCAATACCAATATCAAATCCCCTGGCTCTGCTCCAAACGCATGCTTCCACGCTTGCAAAGCCTCCGCATCGTAAAATTTATCTACCGAACTCTTCGCCGTGCCATCTTCCTCAATCCTACACCATACCAATCCCTTGGCCCCTATTTGAGGTCGTTTCACAAACTCCGTTAACCCATCCAACTGCTTACGTGTGTAATTTGCAGCTCCCTTGGCACAAATACCAATCACCGCCTCTACACTATCAAACACCACAAAATCTTTCCCCGAAACCAAATCAACACCATTCCCCGGAGCCTTTAACTCCACAAAAGGCATCCCAAAACGGATATCCGGCTTGTCACTTCCGTACAATCGCATTGCATCAGCGTAAGTCATCCTCGGAAAATCCCCAAATTCCAACCCCTTCTCCGTAGCAAACAAATGCTTCATCAACCCTTCAAATTGCTGCAAAATATCTTCCTGCTCAACAAAACTCATCTCACAATCCACCTGCGTAAATTCTGGCTGTCTATCAGCACGCAAATCCTCATCCCGGAAACATTTTACAATCTGAAAATATCGATCAAACCCGCTTACCATCAATAACTGCTTAAACGTTTGCGGACTCTGTGGTAACGCATACCACTGTCCCGGATTCATCCTGCTGGGTACCACAAAATCTCTCGCCCCCTCCGGTGTACTTTTAATCAAAACTGGAGTCTCTACCTCCATGAAATTATACTCCGATAGATAATTCCGCACTTTTTGGGCCATGCGGTGTCTCAATTCCAAATTAGCTCGAACCACATCCCTACGCAAATCCAAATAACGATACTGCATGCGGATATCATCCCCACCGTCCGTATCATTTTCTATAGTAAATGGTGGCGTTTTCGACTTATTTAATACCGTTAATCCCGTAACAATTATTTCTATATCACCCGTAGACAACTGCGCGTTTTTAGATTCACGCTCTGCTACTTTACCCTCCGCCTGAATAACATATTCCCTGCCCAATTCCGCCGCCTTCTCAAGCAATTCCTTGCTATATCCCTCGTTAAACGACAATTGGGTGATCCCGTATCGATCCCGAATGTCTACAAATGCCATAGACCCCATCAATCGAACCTTAGAAACCCAACCCGAAAGGATTATCTGCTTTCCTGCGTCGGAAATACGCAATTCACCACAAGTATGCGAACGAAACATGCCGCAAAAATACGGCGTTTCTGTGGATTTATTTCTGCGATTCCGGCCAACCCTGTGCCTTTATATCAAACGTATTCCCAGCCTTGGTAATTAACTGATTTTTTAACACCAAATCCGTAACATAACCAATAATGGTAAAATCCGGTTGATTTTTTATTACCTCATATTGATCCTGCCCAACCGTAAATAATAATTCATAATCTTCCCCCCCATTTAACGCCACAATACTGGGATTAAGATCAAAGGAAACCGCCGTTTCTACCGTCTGTGGATCTATGGGAAGTTTCTCTTCGAAAATATCAAACCCGATGGAATTCGCTTTAGCTAAATGAAAAATCTCCGAGGCCACACCGTCAGAAATATCCATCATAACCCCAGGAACTACCCCCAATTCTTGCAATAAAGCCACGGCATCCCAACGCGCTTCGGGGCGCAATTGCCTCCCTATAATATAATCAAACTGCTCTAAATCCGGTTGCATACTGGGCACTTCCATGAATACCCGCTTCTCGCGTTCCAACACTTGTAAACCCATATAAGCCCCCCCCAAATCACCAGTAACCACCAACAAATCATTGGGTTTTACGTTGCCTTTCCGATAAGTAATGGAAGATTTAGACACCGAACCAACTGCCGTAATATTCAATACCAAACCCGATCTTGAAGTGGTTGTATCGCCGCCCACTAAGTCAACCTTATACTTATCACAAGCCAACCTTACTCCAGCATACAATTCCTCTACTGCCTCCAGCGAAAATCGATTACTCAAACCGATGGAAATTAACACCTGCTCGGGCTTGCCATTCATGGCCAGTATATCGCTCACACCGGCAGTCACCAATTTATACCCCAAATGCTTCAGCGGGTGAAAGGTTAAATCAAAATGAACGCCCTCCAAATACAGCTCCGTAGAAATCAACGAAAACGAATGTTCATCGCGCTGAATCACTGTACAATCATCTCCGATACCCAATTGTGTGGTATCTGCGAAAGATTCAAAATGTTGAGCCAAATGTTGAATGAGTCCAAATTCACCCATTTCGGTAAGTTCAGTTCGCGATGCATTTTCAAACATGGTGCAAAGATAAGCGGACTATTCCCCAAATCGCCAACGACGTTTTTCTTCCAATCGTTCAATTTCCTTCAATTCTTTACCCGCAGGTTCATATTCGTACGGCTTCCCAGGCATATCCTCCGGACACCCCAAATAATTTCTTCGCCCAAACATCCCCTTGCACTCATCTCTATAATCTGGCACATCGTCGTTATCGGCATCTACATTTCTACCAATTATATACGTGAACCCAGCATCAATCATCATCCCATGGGAACCCGCAAAATCTACCACTCCCTTTACATTATTAATCAACAAATGCACCTGCAACGGCCCCTTATACCCAATAAAACCCAACCCCATTAAATGCCGTTCTATACCCATATTGTACCGGGTATAACTCACCATTAGATCAATATTCTCCTTAATTCGATTTTGCGACTGCAAAGTCCAGCATCGTTTGATGCGTGTAGCACCCACACCCGAGGCATAACTAAAGGTAATGATATTGCTCGGTGTTAAAAAGTACTCAATTCCATAATTCCATTGCGAAGGAATAGCCGTACCCAATGCTCCGCCACCCGAACCCTTTTCTCCCTTAAATGCAATCGATACTGAATCCACCACACCCGTAAAATTATCAATACTAACCTCACCCGCCATATTGGTTGTATCCAAGCCTTTAAATGTATACGTTGTCCTAGATAAACGATAATATTCCCGTTGAAAATTCCAATTAATATTGCCATAATTGATAGCTCCAATAGAAAATTGCCACTGTTCATTGGGTCTCAACATCGCTCCGAAACCATAACTGAACCCTCTATTAATTCCACCACCAGAAAATAACTCTTTGGGAGCAACCGGGGCTAAATCCCGAGTACCCGATGTTTGCAATTCCCATTCAGCATCTAAGGTTACGTTATAAAAATCACTGGCCGATGTATCTGTAAGCAATCCAAAATTAGCCTTACTTAACTCGTAATTGTATAGGCCTTTCAACCGAGACACCGTAAAACCAACATTAAAATAATCGGTTAACACCAATCCCCAAGTAACGCGATTCTCCCAATAAGCCCTCGCAAAACTACCTCCAAAATCTATATCCGTACGTCGCCCATAATAATCCTCATGACCATTGCCTTTGTACAGCAACCCTACTGCATCTTTATCCGCATTCACAAACATCTGACCAACAACACCTGAATTGAAACTCAAATAGGAAAACTTACGACGATAACCCACCGTTATTAAATTAGCATGATTCTCTACATCAAGACCCGTAAGTTGTTTTTGAGGATTACCCAATAACCGCGTAAACGTTAAATCATTTTCTTCATCCCCATTAAACAAATCCCCCGGGGTAATTTGCGGAAAATAAGAAACCAATTGATTGTTTATTGAAAAAGCCAACCCATATTGAGGACGAAAAGCAGGCATCGTTAAGTTACTCTGAATTAGATGCTTGTTATTGAAACCTAACATCGTTGCCTGACCCAGCAGATCAATTCCCGTTGTTATAAAAACAAATACTAGCAGTGCCGCGATATACCTCATACAGTAACGCATCAATAGAAAATTCGTATTACTACCCTCCTGTTTTTCGCCATATTGGCCTCAATGGGATTTCCCTGTTTATCACGATTGGGCACCTCTGGCATAATCTCAGCATAGGCTGTAGCCTTCAATCTTCGAGGTGAAATTCCTTTAGCAATCATAAACCGTATTACAGTAGATGCCCTATTACTGCTCAACTCCCAATTACTCTCAAATTGAGAATTGCTGATAGGTCGATCATCGGTATGCCCCTCTACCTCAATATTCATTTGGGCTTTCATCGATTTGATTTGCCCCAAGATCTGATTAATAATTACAATGCCTTTTGGCAATAAGGAATCGCTGCCCGATGGAAAGAAAGAAGCATTGGACGCTATCATTCGCAACCCCATATTGTCAATTTTCACATCAACATCCTTGCTCGCTTCAGACACAATCATCAATGAATCTAAATTCTTTTTCAGTGTTTCCAATTCCGAGGATTTATCAGAATGAAATTTTGCCCTCACCGAACTAGTAGCTTGCTGAAACTTCCCCATATTTATACTAGATAAAGATACCAACATAATAAAAAAACCCAACAGCGTGGTAATGGTATCGGCGTAGGTCATTAACCAACCTTCGTCTTCACCCTCCTCATGGTGCTCCGGTTCATGTCGATGCTTTCTCATCTACTATCGTTTCGGTTAACGCTTCGCCTTCCTCTTCCTCATCGGCCTTAATGGCCACATCTTCTTCTGATTCGTCGGGAATGTCAGGATTATTTATGTATCGAAGATTTAAATTACTAAGTAGTTTATCCTTAATATATAAGGCCGATTTTTCGGCAATAATCATAGAAGCACACTCCAATATCATTTCATCCCGTTTTCTTTGGATTTCCGATAAAAAAACCACCTTTTTCCCCAATGGAAAGAAAATTAAATGGGCCGATGAAACACCGTACAACGTAGCCAATAACCCCAATGCCAATCCAGGGCCGATAGCCGATGGATTATCCAAAGAACTCAACATATACACCAACCCGAACAAAGTACCAAACATACCAAAGGCAGGTCCCGAGCTACCCATGTTCTTTAATAAATCGGCTAACTTTCTACTCTCCGCCGCCCGGTAACGAATCTGCGTTTCAACGATATCGTTCAAATCCCCCACCGAATAGTTAGTGCTCATCAAAGTGAAAATGTACTTAACAAAATCATCTTTGCTTTCTTGCTGAATCTTATTAATAAAATCTACCCTGTTCCTGCGATACTCTTCCACCCAAACCATCATGGTATTAATATCTTTCAACAAAGTCTTTTCGGTGACTTTGGATTGCGAAGCTACCTTCCCAAACATTTTCACTACCTCTTTCACCGTGGCAGGAGAACTTATAATAAATGCATTGGCAAACAACCCGCCAAAAATGATAAAAATTGCAGGAAAATCAAGATACTTAGAAATATTTAAAAACTCAAAATAGTGGGTAAACTTAAAAACCCCAATTACATCCAAAATACCTAAAAACAGTAACCCTAAACACCCAATAATGAACAAAAAACTAATCGGTGAGAATTTCATGATTTTCTTCTGATTATCGCTCTTTGTTAATTATGGTTGGCATTACAAATTCCGGGTCCAATTCTTTGGCCTTCTGCCAATTATCCTGAGCACTATCAATACTTCCTAACATAAATAATACACTACCCTTTAAAGCATACGCTTCGGCAGTAGGTAATATTGCTAATGAAGCATCTATCGCGTCCAAACTGCCATCGTAATTTTTAGCATAATACATTTGCTGAGCATCTTCGTACAATTTAAGCACGCGTTCCATGTCCTTCTCTAAATTCTTAGCAGGGGGAGTAGCTGTTGGATCGCCCGGCTTTACTATGGGTCTAGTGTTGTTAAAAGCTACTTGTGGGGCATTTTTCATAGACCCCTGATTGTCCAAAAACAATTCAAATTCCTTCTCAAAATACAAACGCAAATCCACATCCGAGTTGCCAGCCTTATAGGTTATATCCAAAACATCCCGAGCCGTTGTATCCACTATAAATATAGTCCTGCTTTTTTGCAAATCGGCACGTTTCTCCGCCAGTGATTCGGGAGTATTACATGCCGAAAACAACCAAGAAAAAACCACCACAAACAACATCCACGGTAAGAAACCAAATAGCTCCCTAAAACTACCTGCCGTCTCCGTGTCTAGTCGCTTCTCCATACTTTTTATCCTCTCCATTAAAATGACAATGAAACATTAAATCCATACGTCACATTATCAAACAATAAGTCGTACTTTTCATTGTTAGACAAACTGTTATACCCTTTTAAAAATTGCTCAAATCGAAAATCTACCGCAATATTCTCAGTTAAGTTAACCCCGATCTTCTGATGGAATCCTACCAAACCCTGTTCTCGATGATACATATAGTTCACCCCGAATTGTACGAAACCCCAATAATTAGGTAAAATAGTGGGTTTTCGCTTAAAATACGTTTGATACATCATCCCGATATTGGGCATTAAACTCATCCCCATTCTTCCCAGGTTAGAATCCCCGTAATTAATGGGTGTTTTATCTACGATTCTACCCCCTAATGAAACGCCAAAAGCATTGCTTCTTTCCGCATCCAATAACTGCATGATGGAAAAATTCATCAAAACTGGTGTTGTAGCCCTACTACTTTCCAGTAATTTACCGGTAGATTTATCACGCAATTCGTCCAATCGTTGACTCGCAATTCCTGCACTTAAACTTACAATGACTGGCTGAACAACAATCTCCTGACTCATATCTAAGTTTTTAAGCCATACGATAGTTCTATTCCCAGGGTTCATCAAACTCATTGTTACCCGCGGTCCATTAACAGAATCCAAAGAAATATGACAACTAAACAAAGCTTGAACCTGATACATTTCACATACCGCCGATAGCGCCCGTGGATTGGCCTTCAAACGGGTAAGCGAGGATCGATTGTCTACGTGAATATTACTGTCTGTAGAATTAATTCGCAAGGTAATCTTGTCGTCAAACTCAGGAACCGATACAATCTGCATTCCTAAAGCGATAAATCGCTCCATGAATTTATTGCGCCACTCTTCTTTGCTCATGTATGTTGATGGCAAGTCGCTCCTTAACTCAAATATCGCAATCCTTCGAAAACCCGTAGGAACATCCATCATGCTTTTGGGGACTTGCGATGCTAAAAAACTTAATTGACTTTCAACACGGGCATTTCGTTTGCCGTTAACTTGTGCTTTAATTGAACCAAGCACGAAAATAACCAAACAAAAAGCGACAACTCTACGCATTACTCTTTGAATTTATTTTCGCGAATTTTATTAACGATGGTCATTCTTGCCGCCTTAATATCATCCAAATCAGCGGAAGCGTTTAATACAATCTCAGAACGAATCAACTGTTGCTCTCGATCCGGTTTAGAACGCAACAATCGGTCCACTACTTTATCATTAGCCCCAATCAATGAAATTGCCACAACTTTGGGTTCTACGGTAGCTATGGAACGAGCTACCAATTCTTCCGCCATCTTAGGAATATCATTAAACATCTCTACAAAGCGCTCTCTGATTTTCTTCGCTAATTCCAGATCATAATTCGCAATTTCCTCAATGTGCTTTTCCTGCTGAGTCCAAGGCAACGAATCCAATACCCGCATAATAGCCTTGATTCCATCCACCGCAACAAATTTCATATCGCGCAACTTCAGTGCCTTCTGAGAAAAGTGATGCGCTACTTGTTTGTAAATATCTACCGGAATATCGGAAATATTCGACATTTTCTGTAGCATTTGGGTTTGATGACTAAATTCGAAATTACCTAAAATATTTAGTGTTTTATTAGGCGGTAATTGTGCTAATAATATTGCAATTAAATCCTCACCTTCATCTTTGATTAATTGCAATATTTGATTTTCATTTAACTGATCAACAAACTGAAAAATATCCTTTTTAGAAAATGTAAAATTATCCGTTCTAAAACTTGTGATAGCTTTTCTAAATGTTTGCAAAATCTGAATCTGCTCATTAATGGGATATGGCTTAGTTTTTCTTAATTCCTCTTTCAATTCGTCATACAGTTCATCGGCTAAATGTGTCTTTAACATCGCCATTAATTGTCGATTTACTATACTAACCACCTCCGCTAAGCGAATCAGTTCGTCGTTGTTTTTATCATTAACTCCCGTACTAACAAACTCTCCGATAGCTTCACCCCCTGATATAAACTCGCGGGTTACATAGGATTTCAATTCGGCCAATTCGGCGAGATTCGCTATCTCGTCGGCATTGGTTGCTGGGTTCACAATACTGCGTGAAAGCTGCTCCAATTGACCCTGAAGCGTTGCAACTCGATCATTCTCCTCTTGCTTACGCATAAGTGCAGCATCTTCCCTCCGACGCTGCCCCATATTTACCAAAAACTGGGTAAGGAACACAATAACAATTAGCCCAATAATTCCAAAAACCAACCACGGCACCCATTTCGGTAGCTCTTGATTTACTTGCGGCTGGGGCTGCGGTTGGGGCTGTTGCTGCGCCTGATCAGTTCTTCCAAACTTGCGCTCCAACAATGCTTCCAACTCATCCATCGAAGCCGCAGGATCTTCATCATTCAAGTTTTCTGGCGGTGCCGGATTCCGATTCCATTGCGGATATTTCCGAGGAAACTCTTGGTACTCCACGTACACCTCGTCCTGATTTTCCTCTCGAACCATACCAGAACCCCAGATAATCTCTTCCGCAAATTGCATGGCCGTTGGTGAATAACTGGTATCCATAAACACGTTTACCACATGCTTGTATCGCTTTGGGCCTTGGTTATTGAACAGCTTTTGTGAGTTTCGATAACCCCTATTCTTTACCGATGGGTGCACTTGTAACCCCGGCAAATAATCAACCCCAAGAAAAGAATCTAGAAAAATAGGACCCGAAGATTCCGAAGCAGGAGCCTCAGCCGCTGCCGTAGAACTGGTTCGCCGAGAACGCGCCGGCTTGTCCAAATCCTGAACATCCACCACCACCATGAATTTGTCATGATCAAAAAATCTGCGCAACTTGGTTGTAAACGCCCGTTCAAATTCAATAGCCTCCTCGTAAGTAGACCGGTCAACCACCGCATCCTGGTACCAATCCATGCGGTAATTCTGGGATAATACGGTTGATGGAATAAAACTAACCCCTACCAAAATAGCAAACACTAACTGCTTGACAATTAGCAAATAGCTGTGGTGGATTGTATTTATTTTACCCGTTTCTTTCGACATGCCAATTCTACAAATCGATACAAAAACCGACGTAGGTATTATTCTACAATAATAAGTAAAATAGAATTGATTTTTTGCCCGAAGTGTATATATAGTAAAAAATGATAAAAAAAACTACTAATATTTACATTAAATAAAATAAAAATATTAACAGAAAATAAAATTTATAAAAATAAAAAATAGATTTTTATTGTATGCTTATACACACATTTTTTGGCTCCGTAAAAAAGCGCATTGCTTCCCAACCGCCTTCTCTACCAACACCCGAATTCTTCACTCCTCCAAACGGGGTTCTTAAATCTCGCAACAGCCAACAATTAACCCAAACTATACCAGATTCTAAAGCATTGGCAACACGGTGAGCGCGGGGGAGATTGTTGGTCCAAACCGTTGCCGCTAATCCATATTCCGTAGCATTAGCCAACACAAGCACCTCCTCTTCTGTATCAAATGGCATAATAGCAATCACCGGCCCAAAAATCTCTTCAGTATTGCATCTATTAGCCATCGTTAGCCCTTCTATAATAGTAGGCTCTATATACCAACCGGTTTCAAAACCCTCAGGATGCAACGCTTTTCCGCCGGTTAAAAATCGTCCTCCCTCTTCCATAG
>CANGWH010000019.1 GCA_947457565.1 Flavobacteriales bacterium | reverse complement strand
TTGAAGAGGGATTGGCTTTGTTAAATTTATAAATTCGCTGGGCGAAAGTTGTGGGTACGATGAATTTGAATGGGTGATTATCGTCATAAAAAATCGACCAACAATTTCTTACATTTGTTGCAGCAACTACAAATATTAAAATCCTATGGAAATTCGTGCACCCTTTAATTTGAATCAATGGATAGAGGAAAACCGACATCTGTTAAAACCACCGGTAGCCAATAAAAATTTGTATCCTGAAGGTACCGATTATATTGTGATGGTAGTGGGTGGACCGAATTCTCGTAAGGATTACCATTACAACCAAACCGAGGAGTTGTTTTATCAGTTGGAGGGTGAGATTACCATTAAAACACAGCAAAACGGGGAGCGGGTGGATGTGAAATTAGGTCCTGGCGATATGTTTTTGTTACCACCAAATATTCCTCATTCACCGGGCAGAACTGCGGGGAGTATTGGGCTTGTGATAGAGCGGGTTCGGGAGGGCAAAGGCTTTACCGATGGTTTGTTATGGTTTTGCGATTCCTGCAACACCAAATTGCACGAAGCGTACTTCGAACTAAAAAATATTGAAACGGATTTCATCAGTCATTTCAACGAATTCTACGAATCGGAAGAATTGCGCACTTGTAAGCATTGCGGAGAAGTTTTGCAAAAGCCACAATAAGGAGGAATTGCTTAACTTTGCCATCCTCTTATGAGTGATGCCATTAAACACGAATGCGGGGTAGCGTTTATTCGTTTGCGTAAGCCGCTGTCGTATTATCGAGAAAAGTACGGAACTCACTGGTACGGACTAACAAAACTGCAATTTTTAATGACCAAACAGCTGAACCGTGGGCAAGACGGAGCGGGTATGGGTGTGGTAAAGCTGGATCCTGCCTATGGGGATCGATATTTGGCTAGAAAGCGCAGTGCTTCGAAGACGGCATTGTCTGATATTTTTGAAGAAATTGCCAAAGCATACGAAGAAATACCTGTTGAATTTCGAGACGATGAGGCCTATTTGAAAAAGCATTTTCCGTATGCGGGTGAATTATTGTTAGGTCATTTGCGATATGGCACTTACGGCGGTAATAGCATCGAAAATATTCATCCATTTTTACGTCAAAATAACTGGATGGCCAGAAACCTCATGCTGGCGGGTAATTATAACGTTACCAATACCGAAGAGTTGTTTAATCAGTTGATAGAATTAGGTCAGCAGCCAAAAGAGAAGAGCGATAATGTGTTGATGTTAGAAAAAATTGGACATTTTATCGACGAAGAAAACCAGCGTTTGTTTGGGATTTTCAAAGCTCAGGGGTATTCTAATTTAGAAATTACCGCAAAAATCAAAGATGAATTATCGTTGGTAAATATCCTCAAGCGAAGTTTCAAAAGTGTAGACGGGGGATATAATATGATTGGTTTGTTGGGTCATGGCGATGCATTTGTAATGCGCGATCCCAATGGAATCAGACCTTCCCATTATTATGTTGATGACGAAGTAGTGGTTGTTGCCAGTGAGCGGGCTGCTATACAAACGGCATTCAATTTGTACCCCGAACAAATCCAAGAATTGGGTCCTGGGAATGCGTTGATTGTGAAGAAATCGGGTCAGGTAGATGAGGTAAACATTATCGAACCATTGGAAAGAAAGAGTTGCAGTTTTGAGCGGATATATTTTTCAAGGGGAAACGATCAAGATATTTATGCCGAACGTAAGGAATTGGGTAGATTGCTAGCGGATCCCGTGATGCAATTGTTGGGGAATGATTTGGTTAATACGGTTTTCAGTTATGTTCCCAATACGGCGGCTACTAGTTTTTACGGTTTAATTGATGGTATTCATGAAATACGCAGGCGATTGCAGGCGGAGGCATTATCGGCCATTGATGTTTCCAAAAATCCTGAGAAAGTTGAAGAAATATTGAGTTGGCGTCCACGTAGGGAGAAGATTTTAGTGAAGGATGTGAAGATGCGTACGTTTATTACGAATGATAATGACCGGGAGGATTTGGTTGGGCATGTTTATGATATAACGTATGGTGTGGTGAAGAGTTGGGAGGATACGTTGGTGATTATGGATGATAGTGTGGTTCGTGGTACTACGTTGAAAACCAGTATTTTAAAGATATTGGATCGATTAGAACCGAAGCGAATTATTCTGGTAAGTTCGGCACCACAGATTCGATATCCGGATTGTTATGGTATCGACATGAGTAAGTTGGGTGATTTTGCCGCATTCAGAGCAGCGGTTGCGCTGATTAAGGAAAGGGGCATGGAGTCTTTGATGCAAGAATTATATCAGCAAGCAACGTATGAATTGGAAAAGCCTGCCGAAGAGCAAGTGAATGTGGTTAAGCAATTGTATGCTCCTTTTGCGGATCAAGAAATATCCGATAAGATTGCTGAGATGGTAAGGCCCAATGGCATGCGAGCACAATTTGATATTTTGTTCCAGTCTGTAGATAATTTGCATGTTGCTTGTCCGAACGATTCGGGCGATTGGTATTTCACGGGTAATTTTCCAACGCCTGGGGGTACACAGGTTGCTAATAGGGCATTTGTTTATTACATGGAAGGGCGTAAAGAGCGCGCTTATTAAAAATATCGGCCTAAATTAATTAGGTATTTTCTAGGTACGTTTTTGATTCCGTGGATTTTATTATTTTTGCGGCCATCCTATGAGCACATTAAACGAGGTAATTGACCAATTAAAGGATCAGTTGGAGAAAAATCTTCAGCATACTGCGAGTGAATTTAACCGTATTCGTGCCGGCAAGGCCAATCCAATCATGCTTGAGAGCGTGATGGTTGAATATTATGGTGCGTTAACTCCTTTGGCTCAGGTGGCTAACGTTGCCACTCCGGATGCTAGAACCTTAAGCATTCAGCCATGGGATAAGAGTTTAATCAGGCCGATTGAAACGGCGATTATCAATAGTAATTTGGGTTTTGCTCCTCAGAACGATGGGGAATTTATTCGGATTTCTATTCCCCCCTTGACGGAAGAGCGGCGTAAGGAATTGGTTAAGAAGAGTAAAGGGGAATCGGAGAACTCAAAAATTGGTATTCGTAATTTGCGTAAGGACGCCAACGAGCGGATTAAAAAATTGCAAAAAGATGGTTTAAGTGAGGACGATGCGAAGGTTGGCGAAGAGCGTGTTCAAAAAATGGTGGATGGATTTATCGCTAAAACCGAGGCTTTGTTAGTAGAAAAAGAAAAGGAAATCATGACGGTATAATCGTCAATTTTGATTTCAATTCCTCCGCGTTTACCAGTAATTCTTCTAAGGTATTAGCCAGTATTGTGGCATGGCCCAGTTTTCTGTTGGGTTTGCTTTCCGATTTATTATACATGTGAACGAACACGTCTGACCGGTGGTTTAGATATTCTTGGTGTTCTAGTTTATAGGAACCCGAGAAGGTAGTAGGACCAACGATATTAAGCATGGCTGCGGGTTGTTTAAGCACAGGATTTCCTAAGGGTTTATTGGTGAGTATTCGAAGGAATTGTTCAAATTGGGAGCAATGGCAACCTTCGATGGTATGATGACCGGAGTTGTGGGGTCTTGGGGCGATTTCGTTTACGAGGACGTCTATATCGGCAGCTGTTAGGCTGGAAAAATCGGGATTTGTTTGGGTTGGGGTATTAGGTACAAGAAACAATTCAACGGCGAATAGTCCGGGTGAATTAAGGCTTTCTACGGCGTTGAGGGCAACTTGTTTGGCTTTTTCTTCTATGGAGGGGTGGATTCGTGCGGGGGAAAAAAGGAATTCAACGAGGTTGGAAACCGGGTGAAAATACATTTCGATGGCGGGATAGACGGCAGTTTCTTTTTGTTGATTTTGGTTGGGCTGACCCACGGCCACGATAATTGAAATTTCTAAGGCTGGTGATATTTTGGCTTCTAGTAAAACGCTACCTTGGAAGGGCGGGTTTTGTAGGAGTTGGGATTTGGAGAGGATGGCAACGCCTTTACCATCGTACCCTCCAGTGCATGTTTTCACAACAATTTCCTCACCGGGGAATTGCTCCAATAGGGATGGAGTAATTTCGGTTGAATTGACAATAGTGTAGGGTGCGGTGGGTATGTTGTTTAGGGTATAATGTTGTTTTTGTATTCCTTTATTTTGGATGGTTGTAAGAACCGTTGGGTTAGGGACGATGGTTTTACCTTGGGCTTGTAGTTGAAGCAGTGTGTCTACGTTGATGTGTTCTATTTCCCAGGTGAGTATATCGGCGGAGGTGGCCAGCTCTCGGATGCTTGCATCCGAGGTGAGGCTTCCAGCGATAAACTGGTTGGCTAATGGTTTTGCGGGGCAATCGGGGGAAGATTCGAGTACAGTGAAATGTGCGGGAACTTCGGGGCTGGAAGCCTCAATGGTCATCATGCCCAGCTGGCCACCACCAATAATACCTACTTTTACCATGGTACAAAGATAGGGAAGCAAATTTGCAGAGTTTGCAACGGATAATTGTAGAGTTGCATTTTTTACACTACTTTCGATAGTACATTTGCATTTCTATTTATGGCAGACCCTCTCCCTGCGAATTTACCCCTCTCACTTTTAACGGTCTTGGAACCCGTTGCCCCGTTGGTATCTGACTGGATTATTGTTGTGATTTGCTTGGTTTTGGTGGCATTTTTTGCAGGTATGGAGATTGCGTTTATCTCGGCCAGCAGATTACGTATCCAGTTGCGTAGCAAGGATGGACAAGGCGGCGGTAAGTGGTTAGGACGATATATTAAGAAACCGAATGAGTTTATTTCAACGGTTTTGGTGGGTACCAATCTGGCCATGGTTATTTATGGTTTATACATGGGGGGTATTTTGGAGGAGGCCCTGGATGCTCTACCGTATCCTTGGTTGAACTCTGGGATAATTCGGTATGTGATTGTAACATTTGTTAGTACCTTAATCATATTGGTGTTGGCTGAATATATCCCTAAGACCTTATTTAGGATGTATGCCGATACCTTATTATTTGGATTAGCGGGGGTATTTCGCGTTGCTCAACTATTGATGTGGCCGATGATTGTATTAACCAAGGAGATTTCGTCGTTTTTATTGCGGTGGTTTACTAAGGCAGAAATTAATGAGGCTACTCCGGTATTTTCCAAGGTGGATTTGGACAATTATTTGGCAAGTTTAGAAAATTCGCATAATTCAGAAAACTTAGAAATTGATACAGAGGTATTTCGAAATGCCTTGGATTTTAGTGATGTACGCGTTAAGGATTTTATGGTTCCACGTCCTGAAATTCAGGCGGTGGTGGTTACAGAATCTTTGGAGGTCTTGCGAGCCAAATTTATCGAAACAGCGCATTCGAAATTATTGGTGTATAGAGAAACTGTTGACCATGTAATCGGTTTTGTGCATCACAGCGATCTTTTTCATTCGCCTAAGAATATACAGGAAATACTCCGTCCGGTTTTGTTTGTAAATGAGGCATTGCAGGCGCACGATATGTTGAGGAATTTTATTCAAGAGCGTCGGAGTTTAGCCGTGGTAGTGGATGAGTTTGGAGGTACAGCAGGTATGGTTACTATAGAAGACGTATTGGAGCAGATTGTGGGTGAAATTGAGGATGAGTTTGACGTGGAAGACCAAATAGAACAAGTGATCGGCGATAAACATTATCGTTTTTCTGCTCGATTAGAAGTGGATTATTTAAACGAGAAATATCCAGACTTGCGAATTCCCGAGGGTGAATATTCTACGTTGGGTGGCTATATTTTGCATGCAGCTGAGCGCATTCCTTTTGAAGGGGAGAGTTTGGTTTTTGAGAACTTTCACATTGTGGTAAAGAAAACAACCGGGGCAAGGATTGAAGAGGTGGAACTTCGCGTAATTGCCGAATTGGAGTAATTTTTTGCATTTTTTCCAAAATTCGACGTAGTTCAACGAATCGCAGACTTTGATCCGTTTTATTTCCGTAATATTGACTTTTCTACCTTGTTATGAAGCATTTAGAATTTTACGTCCGATTTTTATTATTGAGTTTTTTTATTGTTGGTTGGGGGCATCAAGACTCGTTGCAAGCGGGTGTTGCTTGGGCTAATGATTTGGATAACGTATTGTTAATTAAGGATATACCGGCTAGGAACAACCCTGCGGATACTGCGCGATTGAAGGAAGTGAAATTAACGAACGACTACTATCGATGGGAGGTTACCACCAATGCAACATTGGCACTTTCTAGATTTGCTGGAAATACAACCCGGAGTTTGGATGATGATCCTTATATGTTAATGGTAAGAAAATTTGATCGTTTATACAATGATTCTGGCTATTTAGTTGGCAGTGCTGGCGATTCGCAGGGAGTAGCAAAACCATTGCGGAGGCACAATTGGCGATTAGGGTACAACGGGTATGTTGGAACTTCCATCGATGCGTTAACCGGTGCCACTCGAGAAACCGAAGATAGCCGACATTCCTTGGTGATAGGTAGGGAATGGCGTAAGGTATTAGATAAAGATTTTTATATTTTTGGTGGATTGGATGTTAGGGCGTTTTATATTCTAAATCAATCAACTACAACTTCGAATAATGATTTAGGTGTAATTAACACTACGATATCACATCGTTCGGAAATTGGAGGTGGGTTTGATGTGTTTGGTGGTTTAGGTTACCGAATAAATAAAAGACTATCTGTTTACACCGAGAGTATTTTGATGTTTCAGGGAAGTCGGATTGATCGATATTTTGATTTTAATTCCAATAGAACTACGTTGGAGTCGACCCAAAAATTAGGATTTAGACCGATGGTACCTGTTTCATTATTTGTTAGTTATAGTTTTTAGGTTTTATGAAAAAAGGCACATTGGTAATTATCTGCGGAATCTACATGTTGGGATTTACGGAGTATATAAACGCCCAGGCTGTTGTTGGCACAATTGGGAAGGATACTGCTAAGGTTAAATCGCCTGCGGTGAACGAATATGAACAAATTTTGCAAAAAAAGCGTGAAACTGCTGTGCCTGTTGCCGAGCAGCCGAGTGCAAAAAAAGATACAATTCGGAAGGTTGTTGTTGTAAAGAGTAATCAGCCTCAATCTCTACCTGCAGGATCGGTAGTAATCAAGAAGCCGGTATTAATTAAACAAAACTATGTAGGATTTAACACGGCTCCGATGTTAAATCAGTTTGTTCCGTTTAATGCACTGGACCCATCAAAGCAGTTGGTAAGTGTAAATTTTCGGAGATACACCAACAATAAAGGGTATCGTTTGGGTCTGGGTTCTAATTTGGAGGTAGACGGTAATATTCAGAGCTTTGCTTTTAAGTATGATGTTGACAAGCGTAGAGAAATATCGAAAAAAATGCTGTATTCATTAGGGTATGGATTTGGGTTTGAATATTTTGAGGACTTGACAGAAGGCAATGGTTTTTTCTTTGGGATTAATGGATTTGCTGATGCCATTTTTGCCGTTCATTGGGGAATTGAGTACCAAATAAACCCGATGATTTCATTATCAACGGAAGCTTCGTGGCAATTACGATTGGGTACAACCGGCGGAATGAGAATCGTTCCTCCTTTGGCCATTATTGCAAATTTCAAGATAGATAAAATCAGAAATTAGGTAGCAGCGGTACAGGTATTTTGGAAGAAGCGGAATTTTATAATTAATAAGGCGAGGTGTATCACACCGCAAAGCGAATTGGTATTTATAAAATTATTGGTAAGGGATTGTTTTGTGGTCGGATGTTTTGGCACCGATAACGCCAAATCCTTGAGGAACATTACTGAATAGGGGATTGGGAAGTTGGGTTACTGATTGTTTTTGCCAAATATGCGCGGCTTCAGTATTTAAGTAATTATATAATGATTGGGATAAGTTTTCTAATCGAATTTCTACGGAAAGAGTTTTTTCATTGGGGTTTGTAGACCAAGGTTTTAGATTATGGAATTGGAATTTGGTATTAACACCATTAAAGATTTCATCGGTGAATAATATAGAACGGTCTGTATAGCTATTATAGGCATTTCGAATAAAGGGCAATTCATTGCCATCAATACGCATATTTTCAGTAACTATTTGACTATCGGCGGGCAATGGGGATCCTGGTTTGTATGTATAACGGATAAATTGTCGTTTGGCTTGGAGTTGGTACCAGTTTTTATCGATAGCGGAATCACGGAATCGGATAGTAAATACTTGGGTTGTACCGATACCGGGTACAATGGAGGTGCCGGTATCTATGGATTGAATTCGGATAGCGGATGGAATTTTATCGGCAACGGAAAACGTATCCATAATTCCCTGGTAAACAAACAGAAATGAGTCGCGAGGGCGTAGCGTGCAATTCCATTGGTAGATACCTGGTTCAAAGAAATTAAAGGTATTAATGGAAGTAGATTTAGTGTTTTTTACTTGGATAGTGACGGCTGTTTCTAAGAAATGGGGCTGGGTGATTCCTGTTGCTCGGTTGCAATAGGCAACGGTTAACTCGCCAGGCTCGAGGATAGTTTTTACCACTTGTCCTTTGGGTGCTTGATTTTGGATTGGAACCACATAATCGGGTTCACAACCGGATAGTATTAGTATGATAAATAGGGCGATATAGGAATACAATCGGATCAAAATTTCAAGCTGTAACTAATTTGTGGAAGCAGCGGAAGTAAGCTGGTTTGAATGAAAGCTCTATTTCCGTTATTGTCATATCCTACGTTGATAAAAAATGGATTTTTTCTATTGTAAATATTATAAACACCGGCATTAAGGGTGTGGTTAAGGCGTTTGGTTGTCCAGGTCCATTGCGCATTGAAATCCAAGCGATGGTTGGCCAAACTACGGGCATTATTGCGATCGCCATAAATAAATATTTCTTGCAGGGGATTATCGGGCGTTGGTGACAAGTAGGCACCGATGGGCAGGGTATAAGCAAACCCGCTATTGTAGACCCAATTGGCGGATAATCTGAAATGGTTGGTTACTTCGAGAATTCCTACTATGTAGAGGTTATGCCTTCTGTCGTACCGCGCTGGAAAGGAATTTCCATTATTTAATTCTGAGAAAGTACGGGTGTTATTCATCACGGTATAGCTAGCCCAACCGGTAAATTTCCCGGTAGTTTTTTCTAATAATAATTCAGCACCTTGCGTATTTCCTGTACCTTGGGTAACGGTTTCTTCCCAATTTAAGATGGAGGATAGGTAGAGAGAATTATCTTTATATTCCAATAGATTTTGAAAATTCTTTAGAAAAAACTCAGTGCTAAATTGCCATTTCTGTTTTGTATGGGTATAACCGATAGCGTATTGTTGGGCTGATGAAGGTTTAAATTTAGTAGTAGAGGGCACCCAGATATCGGAAGGTAGGCCGATGGCTATGTTGTTTAATAGGTGAAAGAATTGAATATTTTGTGAAGCTGAAAGTTTGATCCAATGGTTAGGATTGAATCGATATCGTAAACTCGCCCGGGGTTCTGGAAGTAAGTAAAACTGCTTATTACCCATGGCGAAATAGCTTCCGCGAATCCCCAGATCGGCGAAGAAATTTTTTGAAGGAGCGTATTGTGCATGCAGAAACCCTGTAATTTCTGGCGTTTGAACTTGTTTTTCTCGGTAGATAATATTGCGATTGATACTATCAATTCGTGTGATAATTTGTCTGTTTCCTGGGTTAAATTGGTGAATTATTGCTTCGGTGCCTAGTTTAAAGCTTACAGCAGGTGACAGTTGTTTCTGGATTTTAATTTTTACGGCTAGATCTCGAATATCGTTACTGGTTTTATAGGCAGAATAATTAAAGATATTGGTGAGAGAATCGGATTTAAAGCGTGCGGAATAGGTGTAATCATTAAATATTGTGTAGCGGTACGTTGATGAATAGACATTAATGGATATACGGTTTCTTGGATTGGGTGCCAGCTCCCATTTCAATGCCATTAATGTATTACCCCAATAGTTGCTTTGTTCATTTCTTTGAAAAACGAAGGCATCTTTTTTATCGGCAGCGTTATTATTTATAAAAGAAGCTCGGTCTAAGTTTTCAAACACGAAGAAGGTTAATACACTTTTTGGTGAGAATCTATGGATTAGTTTGATATTGAAATCGTGGAAATTGTATTTATTTACGCTATTAGAGTCATTTTTCAGGGCTTTGGCGATGGGTTGAGCCATGAAATCAAGTAAAGATGTTCGAGCAGCAATAACAAAAGTAGTCTTATTATTAAACAAGGGTCCTTGCAATTGAATTTTGGCCGACATAATACCGAGGCTTACGCCCCCAGAATAGCGGTTTGGGTTACCATCTAGACTTTGTACATTAACGGCGCTGGACAATCGGCCACCGTATTCCGTGGGCAGGGTTCCTCGAAATAATTGAGCACTTTTTACGATGTCTGAGTTAAAGGTACCGAACAGTCCATAGAGGTGGTATGGGTTATAAACGGGTACATCGTCCAGTAGGATCAAATTTTGGTCGGGAGAGCCGCCGCGAACGTACATGCCGAGCATGCCTTCGGAGCCGCCTACTACTCCCGGATTCATACTCAATGCTCTCAGTACGTCGGATTCGCCCAGCAGTGTGGGCATTTTAGCGAGTTTGCTGCTTGTAATATTGAATTGGTCGCTAAATCCTTTAGAGACTGCTGAAATAGGAATGCTATTGCTGGTATTTTGGTTAATTTCTATGGTTGGTAGGGGCTGAGATTTGAACTTAAGTTTAATTTCTAGGATGTAATCTCTTGCGCCAACTAGGGTGTCTTGGTAGGGTTCAAAACCGTCGTAATACACAGAAAGGAAAAGGGTATCATGTTCAAAGGGTAATTTGAAGACTCCAAAGTCATCGGATAAACAGAATCGGCCATTCCGAGTATTGCTAACGTATGCTTTAACCAATCGTTCTTTGCTGTCTTCGTCGATAATTCTACCTGAAACCGTGAATTTTCTAATATAACTGGGTGGCAGTAGTTGTTTTAATATTACCGAACCGTTGTACCATTCGTAATCGATGCCGTATTGGTTTAGGAAGTCGGTTAAAGCAACGGAGGCTTTAGTATTTTGGTAATTATATTGAAAGAGCTGATTGGTTGGTATGATATCGGCGTTGTATTGAAATGTTACGCGGGTAGCCAGTTCGAAGCGATGCAATGCCTGTTCAAAATCTCTGCCTGCATATTGGATATTTAGGGTTTTATGCAGGGGGTTTTGGGCCAATACGTTGGAAGAAAGCAGTGGAGAAATTATAACGATTAAGCAAAGTTTGATGGGCCAGGGGATGCAAGATTTTGCCCGTGTTTTTACAGCGGCCAACTTGGGCCGAAAAAACAATAACTGCAAAGTTGGATTGGCGGGCAAGATTTCCTTTATGGCTTTGGGTGTTTTCGTTATTTATTACTAGAATTAGAATCGGCGTAACTAAATACTTTTTTGAGTAGATCGGTATTTCGGTTGGTTAAGGAGGAACGGAGGTTGTTTTCTCGTTGGGTTATTTCCACAAACAGTGCGCTGGTTGCCAAGTCGGTGACATAGGCTTCTAAATCGGGATTGATATCCGCGGAAAGTCCGAGGAGCAATTTATTTTTATTGATGGTTGCGATGATAGGTTTCCAGTAATTGGTAATAGAAACGGCATCGAGGGCTTGTTTAACTTCGGGTTTAAAGGCTGTTGTTAATTGCGATTTGGTGGTATTAGAAAGGTAGGAGGTAGCGGCTCCATTACCACCGGTAAGAATTTTCATAGCATCGGCGAACGACATGGATGTGATGGCATTTACGAAGATGGGGGAAGCTTTAACCATCGCATTTTCGGCGCCTCTGTTCATGGCTTCAATGGCTTTATCCAATTCTTTGCCGATAGCGGCATTGAGTAATGCATTATTTCTTATTTTTTGTTCTACGTTTTTAACTTCTGGCGGCAGGGGGATCATTCGCATTGGATTTTGGTAGAAGGCACCTGCGGTATTTAGCGCAGATACACCGGCGGAAACTCCTTGTTTGAGTGCTTCTTTCAAGCCGTTGGCAGCTTCATCTTGAGTTAGTGCGGGAATTGCCGGCTGGGATGCGGTTATTTGTGAAGCTTGTTTGGCTACATTTTCTAATTGAGCCACATTGATATTACCGCATGATTGCATAATAATGGTGGTCGCTGTTGCAACAGTTACAGCTAGGTATTTCGCAGAAAATTCCATAGTTTTTGGTCTAATTTAATTGATATTAAGAGTTTTTTATTAATGTTTCTCAAACCTAAACGAAATTCGTTTAAAAGAATCAAGTTTTAGACCAATTCTAACAATTTGTGGATGTTTTGCAGAACGCGATTGAATTGAGTTAATTTGCAGGGAATATTTTTTTTAGGGATGTACGAATTTCACGGCGATAAACGGTATTATTTCAAAATGACAAAGCAGGTAACGGTAAAACATATTTTGCCGTATTTGCAGCTACATTGGAATTTTCCAGCAGGGATGCAGGTATTGGAGATTGGATGCGGGGAGGCCGGGGTTTTGCAGGCTTTTACCGATTTAGGCTACACCTGTACGGGTATTGAATTGGAGGAGAGTCGGTTGGAATACGCTCGCGAATACATGCATGCGGAGCTAGCTTCGGGGAAGGTTCAATTTTTGAACAAGGATATTTACGATGTAAATCCTGAAGTTGATTTAGGGAGTAAATTTGATTTGATTATTTTAAAAGATGTGATTGAACACATACCCCAACAGGAGAAATTCATGCCGCAATTGCAGCGATTTTTAAATCCCGGTGGGGTAATTTTCTTTGCTTTTCCGCCGTGGATGATGCCTTATGGCGGTCATCAACAAGTATTGCCAGGAAAAATTGCCAGTAAACTACCGTATTATCATTTGTTACCGGGTAAATTATATCCTTTGATGTTAAAAATGCTAGGTGTTAATGCCAGTGGAATTGGTACGATGGAAGAAATTCGAAGCACTGGAATTAGCATTGAACGGTTTGAGCGGATAGTGAAAGCCAGTGGGTTTGTCGTTTCGCACAGGCAATTTTATTTATTCAATCCTATTTACGAATTTAAATTTGGCATAAAGCCCCGATTGCAATTGGGATTGATTTCTCGGATACCTTGGGTACGAAATTTTGTAACGATGGGAATGTATTATATTGTAGGTTCTAAAAATCATTAGGAAATAATGGACAAACCGACTACTTTTGCTAATCAGGTGGTATTATGAGACATTTAAAATCCCTTTTATTAGCCGGTGTTGTTTGTTTGTCGGCAGCACAAGTGGAAGGCCAGTCTAAGAAGCGTTTCAAGGGCAAGCCCATTGAGTTTGGCGTGGCATTAGGGGCATCCAATTATTTGGGTGATTTAACGCCTTCGATTGCGGTAAACGAGTCTCATGTGGCTGGTGGATTGCTTTGTAGATTTAACTATTCTGATTTTATTACGTTGCGCGGGAATGCTTCCTTTGGACAAATTTCCGGGGATGATAAAAACTACAATTCGGATGCTTTTCGGCAGCGAAGAAATTTGAATTTTCGCAGTAATGTGGTGGAATTTAGTGGGGTTATTGAGTGGAATATTGCGGGTTTTGGCGAAACTACTCGCGAGCGTCCAGGGAGTCCATTTTTGTACGCAGGTTTGGGTGTTTTCAAATTCAACCCAATGACAAAATTTGAGTATATGCCTACCAAAACGATAAACGGAGCACCAATTCACGATCCTCAATTGAAGCAATTTGATGGCAAATGGATAGAATTACAGGTGTATGGTACCGAAGGGCAGGAGACTACCAAATACAACGAAAGACGCAGGTATCCTTTAACACAGGTTTGTGTTCCATTGGGCTTTGGTTATAAAAAACAAGTAGATGAGTTTTGGGCAGTAGGTCTCGATATGGGTGCTAGAATAACCTTTACCGATTATTTGGATGATGTTAGTTTGACGTATGTTGAAGACCAAATTGTAGGCGGTAATAATGGATTAGTAGCTGCGGCACTCGCAGACAGAGGTCCAGAATTGGGCTACGAGCGTTTCTACAATGGTGATCCTCGCGGGACTTCTAAGGCTAACGACATGTATTTGTTTTTGAATTTAACCGTTACTCGCAAAATCGTGGGTGGGAAGACGGTGTGTTTCCAATTTTAGTAGTAAAGTTAAATTGATAGAATAAACGAAAACAGTTTGTTTTCGCGTTATTTAGTATTCATTGTTTTGACCACCAGAAATAGATCCTCCATTCCAAGTTGTTGTTGGTATATAAAAACCAACATCAGGAATCTATTTTTATTGGTTTTTGTGTTGATGGGGGAGAGCAATTTTTTATCAGCTCAGAAGTATTTTTCCGGCAGAAATGAGTTTGGTGTAGCCTTGGGTTTTTCTAACTATTACGGAGATTTGAGTGCGGGTTCTAGGTTTGAATTTAACACGGCTCATTTTCATCCTTCGTTGGGTGTTTTTCAGAAGTATAATTTCAGCAGTTATTTTTCGCTTAGGAATCAGCTTAGTTTTTTGGAAATAAGCGGATCTTCGAAGGGAGTACCGGGGTTGGCTTACCAAAATTTAAATTTCAAATCTAAAATTTACGAGTATTCGCCGTTAATCGAATTTAATCTACATCCGTTTGGTACGAATATTCGGGATGGATGGATGACACCTTATGTGTTAACGGGACTATCTTTTTTTCGGTTTGATCCTACTAAAATCGACAATGAAGATATCCGATTGCGAAATCTCAATACGGAAGGACAGAAGAAGTCGTATAGCCTATTTCAAGCCTCCTTGCCATTGGGTGTGGGGATTAAGATGATGTCGCCACCACAACGCGGGAAAGGCTCAGTAATTGTTGGGATGGAGGTATTATGGCGCAAGACGTTTACCGATAACTTAGACGATGTAAATGAGGCGTATGGCGATTATAAAACCATGAAAGAGAATCAGGGTTTGGCGTCTGCGGAGAATGGGCATGCGCAGGTGTTGGAGGGCAACCCTTCGTTGCCTTCGGGCACGATGCGGGGTGATACCCATTTAAAGGATTGGTATTATTTTGTAGGTTTCAGTATATCGTATCGATTTACGCCGTTAATTTGTAGATAAATTGATCTTCTTGTGTCTGTTACATCTACGTTCGCTAGCCAAATAAAAAAAGACAGGATTCCCGAGCATGTTGCTATCATCATGGATGGTAATGGCAGGTGGGCTAAGAAAAAAGGTCATTTGCGTATTTTCGGCCATAAACATGGCGTTGGTGCTGTACGGAATGCATTGGAAGCGGCTGTAGAATTAGGTGTACGGTATTTAACGGTGTATGCATTTTCTACGGAGAATTGGAGCAGACCGCGAATAGAGGTAAATGCCTTGATGGAATTGCTGGTGGATACTGTAGAGAAAGAGATTCCCACGTTCATGGAGAATGGAATACAGTTGCAGGTTATTGGCAATGTTGATCAATTGCCGGGTAGCTGTCAGGCTCAATTAGAGCGAGCCATGAAAATAACGGAGAACAATGATAAATTAACGTTGATTTTGGCGTTGAGTTATTCGGGTAGATGGGATATCATTGAGGCGGTAAAGAAGATTTCGGAATCCGTAAAAGCGGGTGTTTTGCAGCCAGAAGACATTAATGAGGCTGTGTTAAATACGGCTTTAAATACGGCGAAGTTTCCCGATCCGGATTTGTTGATTCGGACCAGCGGGGAACAAAGAATTAGTAATTTTTTATTGTGGGAAATCGCGTATTCGGAGATATATTTCACTCCGGTTTTATGGCCCGATTTCACGAAGGACGATTTTTATAAGGCGATCATCGATTTTCAGGGTCGAGAGCGTAGATTTGGAAAAACTAGTGAGCAAATTGCATAAGTGTTTAAAAGGTTCAACCATATTGGTTTAATAATTCTAACATCGTTTAGCACGGTGTTGGGATTTTCGCAGCGGGTAGCGGATAGTACATATCGCAATGCAGAAGCTATTGCCTATGACTTTATTGAACCCAAGGAATACGTTATACGAAACATCCAGGTAAACGAAGTTAATGGCAGACCCGTTATGAAATCCCAAGTTATCTTTTTCTCGGGGTTGTCTATCGGTCAACGAATTAAAGTTCCGGGAACAGATATTTCTAAGGCCATCCAAAATTTATGGGCGCGGGATTATTTTCGGGATATTCAGGTGTTTTTATTGCCCTTAGAAGGGGATGAGGTTATTGTTCAGTTTAGGGTTCAGGATCAACCTCGATTAAATGGGCATCGATTTATTGGTTTAACCAATGCCCAAGCCAAAACGCTTAAGGAAGAAGTAGATTTAAAGAAGGGAATGTATGTTAACCCCAATTTGATCAATCGTTCTATTGAAAGAGTATTAAAATTTTATCGGGAGAAGGGATATTACGGGGTACAATGTAGAATCGACCGAAAGCAAGCCATCAACAAAGACTCTTCGGAGATGATTGGTTTTGAAAATTTCGACTTTTATATAACTAAAGGTCCGAAAGTAAAAGTATATGACTTTGATTTTCACGGTAATGAGTTGGTAACGGATAAGGAGTTGCGGTCAAAAATCAAGGGAGTTAAACGGAGTTTTCAGAAGATTAATATTTTCAAATCGTCTAAGTATATTGAATCGAAATTCGCCGAAGAACGAGAAAACATCATCAAGTATTATTTAAGTAAGGGGTACCGAGATGCTAGAATAATTACGGATAGCGTTCAATTGATTAGCGACAAGCATTTGGTGGTGCATGTGAGCTTATTTGAGGGCAGTGAATATCGCATTCGAAATATTGCGTGGAAGGGCAACATGAAGTATAGCACTGGATTGTTGGATACCATTTTGAATATTAAAAAGGGCGATATTTTCAATCAATCGCTGTTAGACGAGAAATTAAACAACCCTGGTGGTCAGGGTGGGTACGATGTGCAGAGTATGTACATGGACGATGGTTATCTGTTCTTCCAATTGATGCAGGTGGAGACGGGAGTTTACAACGATAGTATTGATTTGGAGATTCGGATAAACGAGGGCCCGCGGGCTACCATAGCTTCGGTAAGTTGGAAGGGGAATACGAAGACCAGCGACCGGGTAATACAGCGTGAAATTCGCACAAAACCGGGTAATACGTTTTCTAGGACGGATATTCAACGAACCATGCGTGATTTGGCAGCGTTGAACTTGTTTGATCCTGAGAAGTTGGGGGTAGATCCTAGACCCAATCCAGAAGATGGAACGGTAGATATTGTATATACGTTATCTGAGAAGCCGAGCGACCAAATAGAGCTCAGCGGCGGATGGGGCGGTGGCGGATTTAACCCTCAGCTTGGCTCGTTTAATACCAATCCTTCCTTGATTGGAACGGCGGGTATCATGTTGAATAATTTTAGTAGGAGAAAACTAACTCGACCTGAAACTTGGAATCCAGTTCCCACCGGTGATGGACAGAAATTAAGTTTACGTGCTCAGAGCAACGGTGCCAGTTATCAAGGATATACCTTGGGGTATACGGAGCCTTGGTTTGGGGGTAAGAAGCCCAATACGTTAAGTGTGGCCTTGTTCCATCGGGTGAACGGATTTGACTTTTTACCTAAAGACAACCCCAATCACCGAGCTTTCTTTAACACGGGTATTGAGTTGAGTTATGCAAAACGGTTGAAGTGGCCGGATGACTTCTTCAATTTGCAGTATGCATTGAGTTTTCAGCGTTACCGCATGCAGAACATGGATGGCAGTATGTATAATTTCCCAGCAGGTTTTAGCGGTGTAAGTTATAATCCAACGTTTTCGGTTGTTTTGGTTAGAAACTCTATTAACGAGCCGATTTATCCAACATCGGGGAGCAATGTAACGTTAACGGCTCAGGCTACGCCACCGTTTAGTTTATTGAGTAAATTGGATTATTCGGAATTATCGCCCAACGAAAAATACAAGTGGGCTGAATATTATAAGCTAAAAGTAGATGCCGAATGGTTTACCCCGATCTACAAGAAAATGGTATTAATGACCCGTGCAAAATTTGGTTATTTGGGTATGTATAATAGGGATTTAGGTACAACGTTCTTCGAGCGTTTCCGTGTGGGTGGCGCTGGTATGTTTGGATTTAATTTGGCTGCGATGGAGATTGTTTCGCAACGAGGGTATGATAATTTCACGATTTCGGATGCGGCTATGGGTAACCAATCGGGAGCACCTATTTACAACAAATTCACCATGGAATTACGTCAGGCGATTACCAATTCTCCAACGGCTACGGTGTATGCTTTGGCTTTTTTGGAAGCGGGTGATGCTTGGAGTAGTATGTTAAAATACAATCCCTTTGAATTGAAGCGTGCAGCGGGTGTAGGTATCCGATTGTTTATGCCGATGTTTGGCTTAATAGGATTGGATTGGGCTTACGGTTTTGATTACCGAAATGTTCCAGGCAGTAGCAGTAAGCCAACACAGATTCACTTCTTTATTGGGCAGCAGTTTTAATTCGATATCCAAGGAAATAGGATAGTGGTGCGTGAGCGGTTAAATACCCTGAAGCACTGGATAAATTCTAGAAACAGCCTATTCATTCAAGTAGTAATTCTACTCAATAGTTTAAGGATTCGGCTTTTGAATGGGTTTACTAAAAATCGAATTTAATCCCTTGGGCTAAGGGTAATGTGGCTCCGTAATTGATGGTATTGGTTTGTCTTCGCATGTAGGCTTTCCAAGCATCGGATCCACTTTCTCTACCGCCGCCTGTTTCTTTTTCACCGCCAAAAGCACCGCCGATTTCGGCACCAGATGTACCGATGTTTACATTGGCTATGCCGCAATCAGAACCTTTCGCCGAAAGGAAGGCTTCGGCTTCTTGAAGATTATTGGTGAAGATAGCGCTGGATAATCCTTGTTTTACCGCGTTTTGAGTTGCGATTGCTTGGTCTAGATCTTGGTATTTTAGCAGATATAGGATTGGGGCAAAGGTTTCTTCTTGTACGGTTTTCATGGTTGGAGAACCTTCGCAAATGGTGGGAACTACATAGCAGCCGCTTTGGTACTGGTCTCCTGTTAACACTTGGTTTCCATAAAGGACGGTTCCACCTTCGGCCAGTAGGTTGGTTATGGCGTTTTGGTAGTTATTCACGGCATCGGTATCAATTAGGGGTCCAACGTGATTGGATTGCTCTAAAGGATTACCAATTTTTAATTGGGCGTAGGCTTTACATAGTTTGTCTTTTACGGTGCTGTAAATAGACTCATGGATGATTAATCTACGGGTTGTGGTACAACGCTGTCCGGCGGTACCCACAGCACCAAACAATATGGCGATAATGGCCATGTCGAGGTTGGCTTCGGGTGTTAGGATGATTGCATTATTTCCCCCCAGTTCTAAAATACTTTTCCCTAATCGAGCAGCAACTTTTATCGCTACTTCTTTGCCCATGCGGGTACTTCCAGTAGCGCTTACTAGGGCGATACGGGAATCTGTACTCATCATTTCACCTATGGTTCTATCGCCTTGTACTAGACAAAAGATTCCTTCGGGTAGTTGATTATTGATTAGTACTTGTTTTAATATATGTTGAACGGCTGCGGCACTTGCTGGTGTTTTTTCGGAGGGTTTCCAAATACAAACGTTACCGCAAATCGCGGCTAACATGGCATTCCAACTCCAAACAGCTACGGGGAAATTGAATGCGCTAATAATGCCAACAATACCAAGGGGATGCCATTGCTCGTACATTCGGTGATTGGGTCTTTCGGAATGCATCGTAAGACCGTGTAACTGTCTGCTTAAACCTACGGCAAAATCACAGATATCGATCATTTCTTGCACTTCTCCGAGGCCTTCTTGCAGGCTTTTCCCCATTTCGTAACTCACTAGGGCACCGAGGTTATCCTTGTGTTTACGTAATTCATCGCCAATTTGACGAACGATTTCACCGCGTTTGGGTGCGGGCATGGTTCGCCATGTCTGGTAAGCTTTTTCGGCACTATCTACTACTGAATTCCATTCGGTTTCAGACGACAAGGACACGGCGGTAATGGCATTGCCATCTACGGGTGATAGGATGGTTCTGGTTGGATTATTATCGGCCATTATCCATTGAGTACCGGTACTAGCGGCAGCCAGTTTGTTGCCAATTTCGAAGGATTGTAGTATTTGTTGAATAGTTTGCATGGGATATAACGTTATAGGAGTTCCTTAATTCAAAGGTAATTAATCTTTGCGCATAACGAGGTAGACGCCGGTGAGAGAAAGTAGTAGGCCAACAATCATATTCCACCGGATAGGTTCTTGATCAAATAACCCCCAAGCCACGGCAACCACGGGTATAACAAAGGTGTTGGTAGAAGCAACTAAAGCGGTTGTGTGTTCGATAAGGTAATTGAATAACATCATGGAGATGGCGCTACCAATAACCCCCAAGATGGTCATATATCCAAGGGCTTTCCAAGCTTGCGTGTATTTTAGCAGTAGCAGTGGTTCGGTTGGTTTATGGAAAGGATTTCCGTTGGGCCAACAATGAAGGATATCGGTTTTGTACAGCACGAACGCATAGGTGATTCCCATAAAAAAGAAGGGAAATGCGGTTTTTGCCATAGGGGGAATATGAGCCAAACGGGTTTTGATTAAATTAATATTATAACCGTACAGCAAAGAGCCTCCCAATCCCATGAATGCACCAGCTAGGTTTATTGACATGTCTTTGTTACCAAGAAAGGTGGGTCCTAGTAAAAAAACCGCACCGATTATGCCTGAAGCAACCCCAAGGATACCATTTTTATTGATTGCGCTTTTAAAAATCAAGGCACCTACAACCAATGTAAAAACGGGGGTAAATGCATTAAGAATTCCGGAAAGCCCGGAGGGAATTAATGTTCCAGCCGTTGAAAACAAGAAGGCAGGAATTGCATTGCCGATTAATCCTGTAATAAAGAGAAAAAAATAGTCGATTGGTTGAATCAATTTCCCTTGATTTTGGTTGATGGATTTGCTACCAAAGGCATAACGATAGACCCAAGGGCTAAGAAAAATACCGGCAAGAAACAAGCGAAGTCCGGCCACTTGGATGGGTGAAAACACTTCCAATCCACGTTTCATAAGGATAAAGGAGCTACCCCAAATGGAGCCAAGTAGAATGATTAAAAACAGGGGTAACCAGGAGAATTTCACGGCGACAAAGGTAGGATTCAGTTAGGGTTTTTGTTCAGGTGTTTGGTTTAGGGATTTGAATTGTGGAAATTTGTAGTAAATGCGAATGATATTATCCATGGGAGGAAATCTATTACGGACAATTCGCGTGTCTATTGTTAGGTTGGGGCTGTTCATGGTATTCTTGGGTTATGGTGATTTACGAGCTCAAGAATTGGGGGATATTTCGAATTTGGAGGAAGTGATAGACTGTGAAGAGGCGCTTTGCAAGCAGCGGTTGGTATTTTCGGCCAAACAGGGTGTTAGGGGACGGTCTAATTCAAGGGTAAGGCATGGGTACTTAATCGATTATAATCGGGTACAGTTTTGGATAAATCCGCGGATAGGTTCTTCGTTGCGGGGTATTACTAAATTTGGCGTTACGGTTTTGGGCGATAGGGATTCATTAGGATTTGATTTGGTATCGGGTATGCAGGTGGATTCGGCCTGGGACAAATCGGGTAAATTAGTTGTTCTGCGTTCAGGGAATGCGGGTTATGTTACAAAACCGGGGGGATGGAGTGGAGGTAGTAGGGATTCCTTTTGGGTGGCTTTCAGTGGGAACCCGGTGAATGGTGGTGGGTTTGGGTATTACGTATTGGACAATCACAAAACTGGACCGGTGATTCACACGTTGAGTCAGCCGTACGGTGCTCAGTTTTGGTGGGCTTGCAAGCAATCGTTGCACGATAAAATTGATTCACTGGACATTGAGGTGATGACAGATACGGGCTTACGGGTGGCGAGTAATGGGATGTTGGTTGTGGAGGAGGTTATAGGTGGTGGTAGTGGCATGCGATATGTTTGGAAGCATCGGTATGCAATTCCAACGTATTTGGTTGCTGTAGCAATTACAAATTATGCTCGATTTACGGATACGGTAACTTTTGTAGATGGCCGACGAATGCCGGTGGAGAATTACTGTTTTCCTCAGTTTTTGACTGCATGGCAGCGGGACGCCAAAGGTATTTTGCCGCAATTGCGGATGATGGATAGTTTGTTTATTCCGTATCCGTTTGATGGGGAAAAATACGGGCATGCGCAGTTTACTTGGGGTGGTGGGATGGAGCATCAGACCATGAGTTTTATGGTTGATTTGGGGTGGGATTTAATGGCGCACGAATTGGCTCATCAGTGGTTTGGGGACTATGTAACATGTTCCAACTGGGGGGATTTGTGGTTGAACGAGGGATTTGCTACCTATATAAATGCGTTAGCGCATGAATTTTTGCGTGGAGATAAGAGTTTTACGGATCGTTTGAAGGGCATGCGAGAGGATGTAACTTCACGGGATTGGGGTAGTGTGTATGCTCGGGATACGTTGAATGTTGGGGTGTTATTTAGTGGTAGATTAACGTACAACAAAGGTGCCTGGGTATTGCATATGTTGCGAGATAAGGTGGGCGATTCTTTGTTTTTTGGGGCTTTGCGGAAATATTTGTTGGGTAAGGGCCGGGGCGATGGATTTGCCGATCAGGATGATTTTCGCGGCTATATGGAGCGGGAATTTGGCCATGGATTAGATACATTTTTTAATGAGTGGATTAACGGTGCGGGCTTTCCTTATTTGAAGATTGATTGGAAACAGCGTAAGGGAAAGGTGACGGTTAGGGTCTCGCAACGTGCTTCTGATCCGAGTGTTCCGTATTTTCACATGAGGGTACCGGTATTATTTTGGGGAGAAGGGAAAACTATCGAGCGAGTATTTTACTTGACCGATACAGCACAGGTGTTTGAATTTTCGCCGGATTTTGCGGTGGCGGGTGCGGAATTTGATCCCCGGGTACGGGTGTTAGCAAAGGCACAAGTGGGTGGAATGAATTTAGATGCTATGCAGGAAGATGTATTTGCCATAATGCCGAATCCGGCGGTAGGAGATCCTGTGGTTGTGGGTAGGAATAGAGGAACGTTTGATGTTGAGTTATTTGATGTAACGGGCAAGGTCTTGTGGAAAGCAGGAGATGTTTCGGGTGGGGAGTCGTATTTTTCGGTGCCGATGGCAGGTTTTGCAACAGGAGTATATTTTCTGAAAATAAACGATCAGAACTTTGTATATACATTGCCTTTTCAAAAGCAATAATTCAATGTTGTGGTGACAAGAGTTGTATAAATTTCATATCAAATTGAATTTTAACCATACCGCTAAAATTGAAGTGTGGGAAGCCCTTAATTGCCTTGTCAAATTCAATTATGAATATCAAATCTTTTGCAATTGCTGTACTAAGTTTTACAGTTGGGTTAGTATCGGCACAAAGTGGCAGTACTGTTTATAGCATCACCAAATCGAATGCCACACAAGCCGGTGGAGGGAATGCTGTGAATGAGAAAATGTGTTGGATGGGATCCTATGGTAGGGGTGTAGGCACTATACCAAATCAGTGCAACACCGGTATGGAATTAAGGGATGGTTTGTGTTACAAGCCCTGTGCTGCTGGTTATAAAGGAGTTGGTCCAGTATGTTGGCAAAGTTGTCCGGCTGGATTTAGGGACGATGGAGCATTTTGTGGTAAGCCGGCGGCGTATGGTAGAGGCGGTGGATACCCATGGCGTTTTGGTGACGGCTTTAACGATCGCGGGATGTTCAGAAGATGTCATGCAGCCCACGGTAATGGAAATTGCCAGAAGAATGGTGCAATTGTTTATCCAAGATGCAGAAGTGGTTTTCATCAAGTAGGGTGTTGTATATGTTCACCCAACTGTGTTGATGGCCAAACAGATATAGGAGTTTCTTGTGCTAAGAAAAGTTACGGACGTGGAGCGGGTTTGATTCCAACTGGATGTTCGGATGGAAAGACCAATCAGCATGGATTGTGTTATGTTACTTGCAGAACGGGTTACAAAGGAGTAGGTCCTGTATGTTGGGCTGATAATTGTCCTACTAAGTTTCCAACTAAATGCGGTTTGGGCTGTGCAGTAAATTCCACTGAATGTGGATGGGCTATATTCGACCAAGTTTCCTCGGTGGGTGAAGCAATATTCAACATTGCCACTTTTGGTTCTGGTTCAGCGGCTACCACTACTGCAAGGGTAGGAACTCAAGTAGCTAAAACTACTGCTAAAACTACGGCACAGGCTACAATTAAGCAGCAATTGAAAAATAGAGCTCGCGAAATGGGTAAAGAATTAGCCGAAAGCTGTGCAGAGAATGCAGCATTGATGTGCTATGATGCTCAGTTAACAGGAGAGTTTGCTTGGGAGAGTTTAGATCCAACAGGAATTGCAAATATTGTGAAGGCGTTTAATAAGCCTTTGTGCACGGATTTCTTCTAAGGACAAGCATAAAGATATAATAATAGATGGTCTGGTTCTTAAGGCTTGCTGCGTGTATTGCCGTATTTATCGCAGGGATATCGGATGGTATTGGTCAGGGTATTAAATTTATTACCAATTTCCAATCGTTGGAGGAATTTGAACTCCAAATAAAAAAATCGAAAAGAAACAGTCTACTCATCGCTTATTCATCCCACTGCGATGTTTGTGGACACATGGATACCGCCGTTTACAAGAACAAGGAAGTGGGTAAATTCTACAACAAGAATTTTACCGTTTATAAAGTTGATCTTGAAACGGAAATGGCCAATAGTTTTGTTGCAAAATATCAGATTGTTGGCTATCCAACTTATTTGTTTTTCAACGAAAATGGAGTGGTTATGCATCGGCAAAAGGGGGGATTTCCGGTAAAGGAATTTCTTGAATTAGGCAATGACGCTATTAATCCAGAACGACAGTATTTAAGTGCGAGTTATAAATTTCAGACAGGTGTAAGAAATAAGGATTTTTGTAAGAGTTTGGCGGAATCTTCTAAGGAGATGGATAATTTAGAATTGCAGCGGCAATGTGTTATGTGTTATCTTGAGGAGAATTCCGATTGGAAATCGAAGGAATCCATTAAATTCATATTTGATTTTGTGGAGAGTGTTATGGAACCCCATTTCCAATTTTTAGTAAAGAATAGAGCACTTTTCGAAGAGGAGTTAGGTGCAGGAAAGGTATCGGAGAAAGTAGATAACATTATTCTGAGGGACATCGCTGAGGTTTCTTTTGATCAGAAATCCGGGATTTTAGACACCACAATAATTCGGTCGTTTGCAAAGGAGTATTTGACAGACTATGAAATAAATCGGGCGATTGCGTTGTTTCAAGCGAACGAATTTATTCGCAGGAATGACACTGTTAATTATATAGCCTCCGTGATTGATTATTTCAATAAATTTCCATCAAAGAACGGGTATTTATTAACGAATTTATCGCAGGGAATTAGTGAGTTAACGGATGATCCTGCATCATTGAAAGAGGCGTTGAAATTGGCAATATTGTCTATAGAATATATGAAAAATGAAAATTGTTATCTCAATGCAGCGTCTATAGCGATGCAGTTAAATGATAAGCAAAAAGCATTTGAAATATTACAGAGTGGAAAGGAATATGCGCAAAAGGAGAACAAGAAGTTTCCAACCTTAAGTGACTTTTTAATTGAAATAAAATCAACATTATAAAATATATGAAAAAACTATTGATTGTAGCTATAGCTTGTCTTTTGGGTACAGCAGGTGTAAAGGCACAAACGGTTTTGGAAGACAAAACTAGTACTAGTGAAAAGTTCATTGTGCCTACTACGGAGCCTGAGTTATTGGAAGCAAAGACTTTTTTGACGGATTTAATTGCTAAAGAAGCCGCGGCCGTTGTAGAGGAAGAGAAGGCGTTGGAATTAATCACTTCAAACATGTCAAAGTTAGACCCAACAGATCCTGAGTTGAAAGAAGCTCAAAAGGAGATTGCGATTATTAATGCCGATATCAAAAATTTAAAGATGTTGTTGGACGTCTACAAGAAGGATTTGGCTTTGGTTGAAGAGGCGCTAGCAAAGCTGAAACCCTGATAAAACCTTACAAGTAAAAAACTAGAGACACGGACAGCCATTGTCCGTGTTTTTTGTTTTTAGCGGGTTGAGTTAGGTATAAAACTATTATGTGGCGATGGATGAATATAAAAAGGAGTGCTTGGAGTTGCACTTTTTTACCGAGTTATTTGTTATATTTGGGTAATAAACTTTACGGACATGCTCAAGAATTGGAAAATATCCCTGGTAAATACAGTTTCAATGGTAGCCATAGCGATGGTTTTTTCGGGATGTGAACCGGATCAACCTCCAAATCCTCCGGCTGCCAAGGAAACGAAATTAACATTAGATTTTCGGTTAAAGTGGGAGGGCAAAGAGGCATTTATTCAAATTGGAGAATACACCAATAAAGCTGGGGAAGTATTGCAAGTAGTAAATCTTAGTCATATGATTAGTGATATGGCTTTGGAGCGTGAGGACGGTACTTGGTTGTTGTTGGGGGATGGTTTCCAACATTTCAATATTTGGGGCGCTAGAACGAAGTTTGATTATGCAATTCCCGCTGGTAAGTATAAAGGATTGAAGTTGAAAATGGGATTGGATTACGATATCAATCACGGCGATCCAGCGCTATGGCCAAGCAAGCATCCGTTAAGCACCAATATTACTAGTTTGCATTGGGGATGGGCCGGTGGATATATTTTTCAGGCCTTGGATGGTCGTTGGAAGAATGTGGGTGATGCGGATTTTACCAAAACGTTTAGTTTTCATACGGCCACGGATAATTTTGTAAGAAATTTTGCAATGGCGTATCCTGGTACTGGTTCCGAATTGTATTTCGAGTTGAAAGAAGGTCAACAGTTGGTGTTGCCCTTGGAATACCATTTGGATCAGGTGTTGGGTAATAGGGTAATGGCAAATGGTAGTGTTTCTCACAGCTCTGGGACCAATGAGGTAAAGTTAATGCAATCGTTGTTGGACGATATGACCAATAACAAGGCATTTCGTTTGGGTACAATAGAATAAAATCGGGTATGAAGACTTTGGTATTAGGAATTAAAAGGCTGATTGTTTCGGTCTCATTGCTGGTATTATTGTTTTCAGTAAGTGGTTGTGAGGACAAGCCGATTGATCCCAATACACCGGTATTTAAAACAACCGCGGTAGATCCCGCGAGTATTTTTGATAAGAAATTAGGTCCAATCCCCATTCTTCCTTCAGACAATCCATTTACAGAGGAAGGTATTGCCTTGGGTAGGATGTTGTTTTATGATCCGATTCTGAGTATTGATAGTAGTATAAGTTGCGGTAGTTGTCATAAGCAAGAGTTTGCTTTTGCCGATGGACCTGTGGCGCTGAGTAGGGGCGTATTTGGCTTGGTAACTAACAGGAATACCCCTCCGTTGTTCAATTTGGCGTACAATAAGAAGTTTTTTTGGGATGCGCGCCAAAATACGTTGCGGGAGTTGGTGTTTGAACCAATTCAGGCGCACAATGAGATGGCCATGACTTTGCCGATGTTGGATAGACGTTTGCGTAGGTCTGCGATGTATAAGGATGCTTTTTTGAAGGCATTTAATGCGGCGCCCAATGTGTTCGACATGAGTTTGGCGATGGAGCAATTTTTATTGAGTATGGTGAGTTATCGTTCTCGTTTTAACGATTTTTTTCCTGGGAAATTTTCAAAGCTAACGCCGCAGGAAGGTCAAGGAGCTTTGTTGTTTAATGCGTTGGTGGATTTTGATTTGGACGGCAATGTTACGGGTGCCGATTGTTTTCATTGTCACGGAGATAACAAGGCACAAATTCAGGACCCTACGTTTGGCGGAATTGCTAATAACGGATTGGATTTGGTTTTTACCGATAAGGGATATGGAGGAATAACGGGCAGAGCGCAGGATATGGGAACCTTCAAGACACCGTCATTATTGAATATTCAGGTAACGGGTCCGTATATGCACGATGGCAGGTTTAAGACGTTGGACGAAGTAATAGATCATTACAGTGAGGGTGTTAAGTTTAGTTCGCCCAATTTAAATCCGATGATGTCGCACGAGGGCAGACATTTAAACTTAAAGCCAGCGCAAAAAGCAGCATTAAAGGCATTTATGCTGAGTATGACGGATACGGC
>CANGWH010000018.1 GCA_947457565.1 Flavobacteriales bacterium | reverse complement strand
TTAAAAATGGGATTTATTTCACCTAAGGTAATGGCACGATTAATTTTTTGATCGTTCAGTTTTAAACGATTTAACGTGAAAAATACAGACAAACCAGTGTCGTATGCCCGAACATTTTCCATTCGATAGCTGTAAACCAAATTTTCATACACCAATCGATAACTGGAATCAATCAAATTGGGTTGCAAATTCGCATTATTAATATCTCCTAACCGGAACTGTGAAGAAAATAAGGGAGCAGCTACGCGATTATCCCAAGATATTGGCTCACGCTTACACGCTGAAACAGCCAATAGAATTAAAAATGTAATGGCGTAAAATCGATTACTCATGCTAGTCAATGAATTATCGCACAATTTACAAAGGGTAATCCCAGAAGTCAAACAAACTAGAAAATATGTCGGAAATAATGAGATAAATCGATATCAAAGAAAATCAACAATCCAAAAAACATTACTCCCCACAAAAGAACGGAAATACTGATTGCTCTCCATACTTTCCATCTACTGATACCCATTCCCGTTGCAATAAAACAGGCCACCGGTAAACTAATAATTGCTGGACCTAATAAGGCGATTATCGGCAATCCTCCATCTGATCTTACCTTGGCCAACCATCTGTTTTTCTTAGAAAATTTCTGAGAAATAATACCCTTACTTTTTCGATAATCAAAATATAACAATTGCAGTTTCTCACCCCAGTAAACCCAAACACTAACTCCCAAAATACCCCCAATAGAAGTAAACAATAATCCCATCCATGGAGAAGCAACTGACAAAACGGCCATTCCCACACCAATAGCGTACTTAACCGTAGAAACCAAAACGATTCCAATTACCACCGACCATTCCATGTTGTAAAGAAATACATTTTCCATCGATAAAATTAAAAAAAATCGCATTACCACCGAATTTCATGCAAATTTGCAAGCCTGTGCAGAAGCATATTCTTTTTACGCTGAATCTATTCAAATTAGAAACCAAAAAATCATGGTTTGGTTTACTCATTGGATTCTTCTTTGTTAGCGGATCTGCACTTGCACAGCCAGCCATAGACCTTAATAAATTCAAAGGCATGGAAGCAAAAGAAGCTGCACCCATCTCTAAAAAAGATTCTATTGCACAGCTGAAAAAAAAGAAAAAATTACCTCAATTCCCGCTGGAATCCAACTACGATTTATTAAGTGGTAGACCCGATAATTTTTATCGAACCGATACCGCAAACTATAACAACGTTATTAACTACTCCAGCAATCCCATATCCAGCAATACTCGATTCCCTGGACAAAACAGTGCTTGGATTAACTTGGGGGAACCTGGATCTCCTGGACTTTTATTATCTCCTACAAGTCTATCCAATCAAATGGAAATAGGTCTCAATCCAATTGCAACTACCTTAAAAACCGCAAAGTCCATGCGATTTTACAAGGCAAAAGCTCCTCTGAGTTTATTAAAATACACCCAAGGCAACGGTAGAACATTTGTGTTTGACGCCATCCATACTCAAAATTTCTCCCCAACTTGGAACGTAACGTTGGATTATAAAAGTCAGCTGAACGAAGATCTAATTCTTGGTGCGGGTCAAAACAACACCCAAAGAAATACGCAAATAGGCAGTAACTACCTCAGCAAAAACGGCAAATTCTCACAGTTTACCATTGTTACTTGGAACCGATTACGCAGAAATGAATACGGAGGGTTAAACCCCTCCGCATTAAATCAATACTGGCCTCCTGTAGATTCAACAACATGGGGAATTAGGTCCTTTGGTCCGTTTGAATCCCGGTTAAGTAATCCAGCAAAATCGTTTTATGGACTCAATAGCCACTTAATTGCAAACCAATACGCAGTTTCAAAGACAGTTAAAATAACACAAGAATCCGTATGGGAGAAAACCCGTTTCCAATACGCCGATACCAAGCGAGATACCAATTTCTATGGCCCCGCGTATTACCATTACGATAAAAAAATCAACGATTCTTCCTATTGGAAACTCGGCACCCATAAAATTGGTGTTCAGTTAAACAGTCAAAGAAATCCTAGACGCTACGCTACACTTAATTGGACAACCCAACGGGCAACCACCGAATCATTACAACCCAACTTTAGCGGAACTGGTACAAAACAATTTAGATCCTCTGCCATTCAAACTAACATAAGTTTACCAACTTCTTCAAGTATAAGTAATTACATACATGCAAATTACACTGTAAGTGGTTACAATCAAGGTGCCTACGAAATTGGCCTTGTAAGTGTCGCACCTATTATTCGGAAATTGAAACAGGAATTGAATCAAGCACCCATCCAACAATCAAGTTCACCATCGATTTTCACTGGTAAAAATATTCCTCAAACCCCAAAATCCGCCAATGATAGTACCCAAAAAACTAAATCGGCTGCAGATAGCATCGAATATATCATTGATGGAATGCGAATACCCCACTTTCATTATCCCTTTAGTATAACGTTTAAGGCCCTTTCTCAAAGACAATCGGCCAACTTATTCGACCACCAATTTTACTCCAATCACTTTCAATACAACAATAACTTCTCGCAAATTGGCAAAAACTTAGCATCCCTACATTTTACATATATTTCTAAAAATGCTATTAATGCGACCTTCAATCCCAATGAAATAATCAATGCTGCTGATAAAAAACGTAAAAATAAAAACTACACAATTTCCAATATTGAATTTCAAGTAGGCACCATCTCTAATCCCATTTTGAGGTTAAACAGTGCTCAACCATCTCAATGGTTGTTCCAGGTTCCTTTTACCGCTGTTAATTTCTCCATTTCCCAAAAAATAAATCATTTTCAAATAAGCCAATTGATTTCATTTAAATCATTTAAATCGGATAGTATAAACAATTTATTTAATTATGGAATCCCTCAATTAACGAGCTTAACGGATGTTCATCTTGAATACTATTTGTTCAAAAAAACGATGCGAACTCGCATTGGTTTAAATGCTTGGTATATTAGTTCTTTTACCCCTGTGGAATACAGACCGGATGCACTGAGTTTCTATTACAATGTGCAACAAACCAACAAATCAGGAAATTACCTTCAACTGGATGCCTACCTTACAGCCCAAATTCAATCGGCCATCATCTATTTCAAATTGGAGCATTTTAATGAATTGAACTATATTCCTGGATTTAATCCCCGGTATGATTTTGTTACTTACTATCCCATTCAACCCTACCGTTTCCGAGTAGGAGTTCAGTGGAAATTCTATAATTAATGAGCTTCTAACCAGTTACCCCCTATACCCGATTCCACCAATACGGGTACAGATAACGGCATTGCAGTTTCCATCAGATTACAGATATTGGATTGCACAATCGCCAACTCCTCTTTAGGGACATCAAACACCAATTCGTCATGCACCTGCAACAACATGCGTGTAGATAATTTTTCCGTTGTTAGCCAATCGTGAATTTTGATCATGGCCACCTTAATCATATCCGCAGCACTGCCTTGGATTGGAGCATTTATGGCGTTTCTTTCTGCAAAACCACGCATTACTGCGTTTCTGGAATGAATATCCCGGATATATCTACGTCTACCTAAAATAGTTTCTACATAACCATTTTCTTGGGCCTTTCTAACCGCCTCATCCATATAATCTCTAACCCCACCAAATTCACGGAAATAATTATCAATAATCTCTTTAGCTTCACCCCTGCTGATGCCTACTCGTTGACTCAAACCAAAGGCCGAAATTCCATAAATAATTCCAAAATTCACGGTTTTGGCTTTTCTACGCATCTCTTTATCTACTTCATCAATATTCACCCCCCAAACCTTTGCTGCCGTTGCTGTGTGAATATCGTATCCCAATTGAAATGCTTCTTTCATACCCGGATCCGAGGAAATATGAGCAATGATTCTTAATTCAATTTGAGAATAATCAGCACTCAGTAGAACTTTTCCAGAATCACCGGCTATAAACGCCTTTCGAATCTCCCTGCCCAGTTCTGTTCTAATAGGGATGTTTTGCAAATTGGGATTTTGTGAACTTAATCTGCCCGTAGCCGCTACAGCTTGATTAAAATGAGTATGCACACGGCCCGATTCCTTATCAACCAGTTCTGGCAAAGCATCTACATAGGTAGATTTAAGCTTTTGTAATGCCCTAAAATCTAAAATATCCTGAACTATCGCATGCTTTCCCACCAAACTCAACAAAGTCTCCTCATCAGTCTGATACTGACCTGTCTTCGTCTTTTTGGGTTTATCTAACAATTGGAGCTGTTCAAACAAAACCTTACCCACTTGTTGAGGAGAGGAAATATTAAATTCAAATCCCGCCGATTCAAAAATCCGCTGTTGTACCAATTGCATTTGAGTTAGTAACTCGCTACTGTATTGCTTCAAAAATTCTACATCCAAAGCAATACCATTTCGCTCCATATCCTCCAACACATGAACCAAGGGTATTTCAACGGTCTCAAACAATTCCTTTACTCCTTGTTGCTCAATTAAATCTTTAAATATTAGGTATAATTGCAATGTAATATCCGCGTCTTCAGCCGCATATTCCGCAATTAGCTCAACCGAAACATCCCGCATATTACCCTGATTTTTACCCTTTTTACCAATTAAAGTCTCAATGGAAATAGGAGAATAATTTAAATAGTCCTCACTCAAAACCTGCATATTATGTCGTTTATCGGGTTCCAGGAGGTAATGAGCTAACAACGTATCAAACCAAGGATTTGCAACCTTTATTCCGTAATTTCTAAGTACCGCAACATCATACTTAATATTTTGAGCAATTTTTAACTTCGTAGAAGATAAAACCCCCGCAAATTCCTGTAAAATTGCAGCCGCTTCTTCCATATTTGCCGAAATCGGAACGTACCAAGCCGTATGAGGTTTCGTAGAAAACGATAACCCAACAATCTCCGCTTGCAATGACTCAACATTGGTAGTTTCTGTATCAAAACAGAAAAACTCTGCAGCATCCAATTCATTAATTAATTGGCGTCTTTCATCGGAATTTATTGCAATTTTATACTCGTGAGGAACTTCGGCAATAGTTAATTTCGGCGCTACATTTTCTTCTTCATCCATACCCGATTCATCCGCTGATTCCACTGAGGAAGATGAGGAGATCGACGCTGCTGGATTATCAAACAATGATCCTTGCAACGGATTGGTAGGTAATGCTTTCTTTATTGGTTTAGGTTTGGCCTCAACTACAGCAGCATCACCCGATTGGCCCGATGTTGTTCCTCCCAACACTCGTTTAGCCAATGTTCTAAATTCCAACTCTTCAAATACCTCGGTTAGTTTCTCAACATCCACAGGATCTAATTGCAAACTCACCAAATCCAATTCCACAGGTACTTGAGTATCAATAGTAGCGAGCCATTTACTCACCTTGGCTTGTTCTGCAAAGGCAATCATGTTTTCCTGCATTTTACCCTTGAGCTTATCCGTATTTTCTAGAATGCTCTCAATACTGCCATATTCGGCTATCAACTTTTTTGCCGTCTTCTCACCTACCCCTGGTACACCCGGAATATTATCCGAAGCATCGCCCCACAATCCTAAAATATCAATAACCTGCTTAATTTCAGTTATTTCCCACTTCTTCAAAACCTCCTCAACACCCAAAATTTCATCGGGCGAACCCATTCTACCCGGCTTGTAAATCTTTACATTATCCCGCACCAATTGACCGAAATCTTTGTCGGGCGTCATCATAAAAACATCCACACCAACATCCCCCGCTTTCCATGCTAAAGTACCAATAATATCATCTGCTTCATACCCATCCATGGTAATAACGGGAATATTAAATCCTTCAATTATCCTGAAAATATAAGGAATACTTTTAGCAAGATCTTCCGGCATTGCTTCACGATGCGCTTTGTATGCTTCAAATTCTTTATGCCGATGCGTAGGTGCTGCAGTATCAAATACTACCGCAATATGCGTGGGCTTTTGTTTGTTTAAAATATCCAATAATGTATTGGTAAATCCAAACATGGCACTTGCATTTAATCCTTTGCTAGTAATTCTTGGATTCTGGCTAAAGGCAAAAAAAGCTCTGTAAATCAGAGCCATTCCATCTAATAAAAATAATTTACCCGAACTCATAAAATGAATGGCAATTTACAACAAACCAAGCCCGTGTAACAGGATTGTTTTAATTTTTAAACGTATAATTGCGAAGCGCCTTTGAGAAGGTAGCATACCCGTGAATTTCAAACTACTTTTTCATAGAATTCAGTTCATCCACATACTTCTAATAGTATTTCTAACCATTCAATGCATAGGCATCACCAATCCACCCCTGGAAATTGGACATAATTGGCGACAAACTGTGACCGCCATGATTGCTCGAAATCTGCAAAATAACGACTTCAATCTTTTCTACCCTCAAGTAGATTTCACCGGAAATAATAAGGGTATCATAGGTTCGGAATTCCCTGTTTTTCAAGCATTAATAGCCGCCGCGAACTGGGTACTTGGCTACACCCATTGGCAAGGAAGATGGATAAATTTGCTACTATCTACTTGGGGTGTTTGGGCATTGTACCAATTTATTTTTAACGCATTCAATCAACAAATTGCGCGTAATACAGCAGCAATAGTATTATTCTCCGTATGGTTTTCATTTAGCAGAAAAATCATGCCTGATACGTTCTCCATTGCACTCGTTTTAATTGGAATTCGACAAGCACAATTGTATATACAGAAGGCCAAGATTTTCTACCTAATAGTTATGTTTTTGGGTTTTTCTTTGGCCGTTTTAAGCAAACTACCCGCCATTGCTTGGTTAGCTACCCTCTTATATCTCACACCCTCTATTAAAGAATTACACAAACAATCAGACCACACAAACTTAACCACCGCCGAAATAACCGTTGCTATTACGGCACTGATTTCAACTATTCCCGCACTGATTTGGTATTTTTACTGGGTCCCTATTCTCAATAAAAACTTCCAATTGTTTTATCCTAAATCATTTTCTGAAGGATTCTTGGAAATCATTCCTCATTGGAAACTACTCCTAGAAAAATTCTATTTCACAGCTTTCTATTCATTTATTACATTAGTATTTTTCCTGCTTGGTCTTGTCTATTTATTTCAAAAAAAAACATCAACTATTTATTCAACTAAAAGCAAACAATTCATTGATATTGATAAATTTAAAAAAATAAAATATGCGTTCTTAGGATTTATTACCCTCTTTGGAATCTTCATCATTAAAACAGGTGATGTGTTTCCAAAGCACACCTATTACATAATACCCTTTATGCCATTTATGGCATTTATAGCAGCACTCGGCTTAGAGTTTATACAAGAGAAAATATTGCAAAAGCAAACCACGGCTACCAAAAAAACTACCACTACAAACAAAATCGCCACCGTATGGATTGCCGCCCTATTGATTGTTGCCAACACCGAAGGATTATTAAACCAAGTGCACGAATTATCCATTAAACCTACGGAAAAATATAAATTAGAATTAGAACAAATCGGCCAAACAATACCCCGAAAATCCTTAATTATCTCCAATGCCGGTGTAAATCCCCAAGAACTCTATTTCCTAAATCATAAAGGTTGGGTTCGATTTCCCAATCAATTACGCAACAAAAGCCACCTAGATAGTCTAACAAATTGCAAAGCAGAGTTTCTAGTAATCAACAAGATTTTTGAAGAAAATTATACCCACTATAATTTACCAGTTTATTCAGAATCTAATAGCTTTTCCGTTTATAAATTGGAAATCAACCACGAAAAGAAAAAATAAAAAACCAATAAGGAGTTTCAATTGCGCTTGAAACCCGATGATCCTTTCTCAGAACTTGGTAAATAGTCAGCAGGGTAAGGACAAGCAAATTTAGAACCCTTTAGCTCCGTTCTAACTTCATTAACACCCGTTCATCGAAGTTTATACTTACTTCTTTTTAAAACCAAGGCTAATTCCGTTAATGCAATATCTCAATCCTGTAGGTTGACCATAGCCATCGGTGAACACATGTCCTAAATGACCTCCACATTTTGAACATACCACCTCTATTCTAGTCATTCCATGAGAGTAATCCGCGATTTCTTTAATCTTTGATTTATCAATAGCTTGATAAAAACTCGGCCATCCACAACCTGCATCAAATTTCGTTTCGCTATAAAACAACTCCTGTCCACACCCCTTACACACGTACGTGCCCGAATCCCAAGTTGTTTCAAATTCACTGCTAAAGGGTTTTTCCGTACCTTTCTTTCGCAATACCGCAAAAGCATCAGAACCCAATTGCTCCAACCATTCTTGATCGGACTTTTGAACAAAAAAACTATCTGTCTTTTCCATGATTTTATTTTCTAAATCCATAGCATTACTTGATTTCCGACCGCCACATCCTGACGTGAATACAACAAGGATTACTATAGAAAATTTCAAAAAGCGCATCTTTATATTCATAAGTAAACAATGCTATGGTAATTTCGTTCTATATTTCCAAAAGAAATGAACTTTTTTGCGCATTTTTTAGTAGATCGAATTCATCAAAAATCCAATTATAATGCGGCTCTTATTGCACCGGATTTATTTAGGCATTTTCTCCGTGAAAATAATCGTTTCAATTGGTTGCATTTAAAGAATGAGCCTGAAATCATTGCCTCTAATTTGCATGTTTTCTGCGAAGGTGGCCTGCAACATATCCAACGAGATAAACAATTTCACCAATCCCCGCTATTTGATAATATTTATCATAAACATCGCATTGACTGGATTAATTTAGCAAAAAATCATGGCTTAGAACGCTGGTGGTTTTCTCTTCATGTTTCAGTTGAACTAATCATAGATAAAATACTCATAAATAATCATTTAAATGAATTATTTGAATTCTACAATACATTAGTTTTAGAAAGAGATTCATACATTAATTTACTTCAATATTTAAACCATGAGGAAATTGATACTTTTAAAAATCGATTCGATAAGTTCTTAGAATCTCAATACCTTTTTCATTATAGAGAATTTACTGGCATTGCCTATGCGTTGCATCGAATCCACGGTTCTTTAAAAATTTCAACGCCTTGGCATCCAAATGATGTTTCCGTAATTACAGCAGCACTTCAACGGGTTGAAACAAGCATAATTGAAAACACCAATAATATTGGTCTATTAGCTACACTGCAAGCTACTAGTTAAACTAAAAATCTACCTATTAAAGAGAATAGGGCCAGTACTAATAATAGCAAATTAACAAATCGTTTCCATAATCCTACTCGTTCTTCATTGTAAAAATTAACCAATAAAAAAGCAGAAGGAATGGAAAGTAAGGTATGAAATTGTTGAAGATTCTTCCAATGTAACAATAACATAATAAGACTGTAAATGAAAAACAAGGCATTCAGTGAAATACTTCTTCTCGCTTCAATATTTCGATTGAAATACGTACCTATCTGTTGGAATAACCCTAATACCGAAACCAATAGAAAAATACCCATTACAACATAATCCGCATTGGGGAAAAGACCCAAACTCATCAAAGACTGAAGCGATAATTGAACAACATCCAAATTACCAATTTCTAGCAATTGTAAATCAAATAAATACCACAGCGCTCTAGTAATATACAAAGGCATTATCAATCCTAATACCACGGCAATAACATCCTTAAAAACAATCGCTTTAAAAATCAAAATGCCGAAAATGACAAAAACTAAAATCCAAATATGATCGGGTATAAATAAAATCCCTATTCCAAATAAAAATGCACTGTAAAATAACAATCGTGTATCATAACCCTCCTTCAAACGAAACAGCAAATTCAATCCCATCAGAATAAATAAATTTCCTATTTGAGCGATAGAAAAAAATACATTATCCACAAACAACGAATTCAATAACAAGAAAAAATAGGTGCCCAAAATACCACTTCCTTGCAATGCACCCGAACCAATACAAATTGAATTTACTAAATACGATTGGAGAATTAACAACAAAAAGGATACAGCCATTGAAACATACAAATGACTATTAATCCATTGAATTGCACCGTCAAAAACTCCTATGCTATCGGCAGGCAAGGGATTTGACTTCACCAACAATAATAAAAATGCGCGTACCGACAAGGCAGCTACAAACAGCAGTACACCAATACCTAATCTATTTTGCCTAAACTGCTCAATCATCGGATAAAATCTGCATCCAGTACCATTCTTTGCTTCGAATTACCGGCACTGCAAACATACAATAATCAATTTGCTTCCCTTCATCGGGAATTATTTCCCCAATGATACTCTCCTGCCTAAACAACCAGCCCCGCTCCACGTCTAACTTGTTGTTTATTTTGATATGCATAATTCGATTGGCTTCAGTCTCATTATCATTATAAATAAAATTTATAGACTTTTGACAAACGTACATACCGTATCCCAATAAATGAGCACCCGAATTGGAAGAAACTTGATTCTTTGAAATAACCACTACAGAATCAATTGGCTCACCCTGTTGCTCCAAATCAACATTTAAAAAATTCAATCCCAAATTTCCGTAATGATAAAATTGACGGGTTGTATTTTGTGGCAAGCCATTTACATAATAAGTCTCCATCTGCCGTGTAACATAATACTGTTCACCCGTAATTAGCCATCCTCCGTTATCCAATGCAATCATATCACGGACTTCAAAGTTTTGGACCTTCTCAACTTTTCTAGACGTTAAATTACCCATCAATGAACGTTGTTCATTTTCAGAAAACCAATGCAACAAAACCAAGCTATCCTTGGCTAACTGCATAGAACGAACAAAACATCCATCCAGTCCTTTAGAATCGCTTTCCTGAAAATAACCACCCAAATAAAAATTGCCTGTAACTGGATGACAATATACCATCGCGTCTCGTATGTTACCCGCCGCTGTACATAGACCTTGCTGAATACCATCGTTTACAAACAAGTATTGAAATGCTTCACTTTGTTCCTGTTTTTTGCCGGCAAATAAAGATGTTTTTTCCAGTTTTTCTTCATCAAAAAAACAAGCAGCCACCTCACTGTTGTTATTAATTTCTAATGATTTCCATTCTAAATCATAAGCAGAATTTTTTGTATCCAAAACCGTATCGCGATACGTGTACTTCCCATCAATATCGGCCAATAAAAATCCTACGCGCGCCAAGGGTTGGAATCCTTTGCTGGAACTATTGTAAAAAACTGCTAATACCCATTTTTTCCGATCCAAAGAAAAGTCAACCCATATATCACCCGCACCAATTTCTCCCCAATCATAATTACCTAAAATAAGTTGCTTAGGCTCACCTTCTAAACTGCTTGGTATTGAAAACAAGTTCACTTCCACTTTTCCTCGTTTTTGCCTGTAAACTGTAACCCAAAACAACGTAGAATCGGATATAAAAACCTTTAATACCCAATGCCTACTTGCTACTTTAAACTCTCTGCTTTTTGAAAAACCTAATTGCGCGTCATATCGTTCTAATATAAATCCTGTCTCCAAATTATAATTGGAAAAATCCAATGTAAATAGTTGATCTTGGTACAGTCCTATAGGCCGATGGAATTGGTTCTTTTTATTGTTTAGTCGAGATTTGTTAGAAATAAAAATGGATTGGCTTATCAGCAGAGAAAACAGACCCACCGAAAAAGCCAAAAGCAGTGAAATTGTTTTCTTCATACAGTTATTATTCTCCAAATTTCATCGCTAGCAGGGATAATCCCAAAGTGAACCGTAATTTTGTATTTCTTTTTTTACATTTATACACCCTACTCCTTGAAAGACAACCCAAAAAGCATAGAAAAAGCCATAACAGTAGGCGTTGAAACCCAAAAATCTGATTTTCCGATGGAGGAAACCTTAGAAGAATTGGAACAGCTAATTATTACAAGCGGTGGAACTCCCGTTAAACGCTTTACGCAAAAATTAGAACACCCCCATCCCAAAACCTATATTGGCAAAGGTAAATTACAAGAAATTAGTGATTATTGTAATCAAAACAATATTGATATCGCGGTATTTGACGATGATTTATCACCGGCACAAATCAAAAATATCGAAACAGAATTAAGCACCGTTAAAGTAATTACCCGTACCCATTTAATCCTAGATATCTTCGCAGCCAATGCTAAAACTGCCCAATCCAAAACTCAGGTGGAATTGGCACAAAGCATATTTATGCTCCCCAGATTAACCGGTATGTGGACCCACCTTTCCAAACAAAAAGGGGGAATAGGTATGAAAGGTCCCGGTGAAACCGAAATTGAAACAGACCGACGGGCCTTAAGAAATCGAATTAGTTTGCTGAAAGACAAACTAGCGCAAATTGAAAAAACAGGATTTACCCAAAGAAAATCAAGAGAAAATACCTATCGAGTTGCTTTAGTGGGTTATACCAATGTAGGCAAAAGTACTATAATGAACTTACTTTCTCGATCCGATGTTTTGGTTGAAAACAAGCTATTTGCTACTCTAGATTCCACGGTTAGAAAAGTTGTTTTTCATCACCCTGAAAATGATGGAAAAGTTATTCCTTTTCTTTTGTCCGATACCGTAGGGTTCATTAGAAAACTACCTACCCTACTCATTGAAAGTTTTAAAAGCACTTTGGCCGAGGCCATAGAAACCGATTTATTAGTGCATGTAGTAGATATATCAAACCCTAATTTTGAAAAACATATGCAAGCCGTTACGGAAATTCTGCATGCCATTGGAGCCTCAAACAAACAAGAGTTAGTAGTTTTCAACAAAGTAGATGCTTTTAAAGGAAAACCCGATGATTTTTATGTTGGTTCCTCCGGTTTATCTATAGATCAGTTTGAAAAAAGCTGGATAGCCAAAGAAAATGCCCCTGCAGTTTTTATCTCGGCCTCTGAATTATCTAACATCCAAAAATTACGGGACACTATTGTAACACTATTATTAAAAAAGACCGCCAATTGACGGTCTTTTACTGTGTGAATCTTACAAGTTTGAGGAATTATAATTCGTCTTCGTTGAAGAAATAGTCATCGTCCGTTGGATAATCACTCCAAATCTCCTCAATACTCTCGTAAGGCTCACCATCATCTTCCAATTCTTGTAAGTTCTCAATCACTTCCAATGGCGCACCCGAACGAATTCCATAATCAATTAATTCATCTTTGGTTGCAGGCCATGGAGCATCGTCAAGATAACTTACCAATTCAAGTGTCCAATACATAATTTGCCTCCTGTTTATTATTTACGCGAAAATATGTTTTTCCTTTAAAAAAACAAGTTCATTTTTGTATTACTTTCATGCATAACAATTGGAACACAGCAATTCAAGACTATTCGGCGAATCATTCTACGCCAGAAGATCCATTTTTACAGGCTATTCATGAATTCACTTGGAAAAAAATGATTAATCCAAGAATGTTAAGTGAACACCTTCAAGGATTACTGTTAAGTCAACTTGTTGCCATACATAAACCCAAAATTTTACTAGAAATAGGCACTTTTACTGGCTATGCCACCGCTTGTTTGTTAAAAAACCTTCCCCAAAATAGTGAAATTCATACCATTGAAGCCGATGCAGAAACCCTATGGAAAACACAAAACTTTTGGAAACAACACCAAAAAGAACATTGGGTGAACTGGCACGGTGGCAACGCTTTAGAGGTTCTACAATCCTGGGATAAAAATAAAAAAATCGACTTTATTTTTGTTGATGCGGATAAATCCAACTACAAAAATTACCTCCTTATTTGCAAAGACCTTCTAAACCCGAACGGAATTATACTCTTTGATAATACCTTGTGGAGCAACCGAGTTGTTGATGAATTGGACCGTACCAATGACAAAGACACAAAAAATATGCACGAATTCAACGGTTTTGCTCAAAGTCTGACTGAATTTGAAACGGTTTTATTGCCCATTAGAGACGGTCTTACTTTAATGCGGAAGCGTTAACCTCGCATAGAATCAAGTAAATCGCTTAATAATGCAAAATTCACCTGTCCTTGACCCGCAATTTGCTCAAAATAGTTAGATACCTCAGGATCGATTTTTTCCAATAACGCCAATCCCTGTTCTGTAATTCCAATATTCATCTTACGACGATTCTCAGGACATGCTGCACGTGCAATTAAACCTAATTTCAACAATCGATCACACAATCGCGTTAAATCAGGATTCTTATCCAACATCACGTCCTTGATATACTTTGGATTTGCATGATTGGGGTATTGACCTCTGAGAATTCGTAAAACATTATATTGCTGACTAGTAATACCATGTTTTTTGTATAAATCCCTTGACTCAGATTGAAGCCAACTTGCAGTATACAAAATATTTAAATACGCCTTTTGAGCGTCTGATTCAAATTTCTTTTGTTTTATTGCCTGCTCTATTTTCAATTTCTTTATAAATTGATTTACAAAGGTATAACAATCCCATAAAAAAGCGACAACACCAATCAATTACCCCTTAAATCAGCGTTTCTATCAGAGTAATAATGGTAAAATCCTCAGTACTATACTACCTTTGCCCAACGTATGAGCCCTGAAATCAATCGTAATTCCGCAGCAGCCAAAGACCTGGCAGATCCGTTTAGAGATTTCAAAAACGATTTTATTTTCCCAGAGAGTATTCATGGCAATGAAGTTATTTATCTCTGCGGAAATTCATTAGGATTACAACCAAAATCGGCAAAAACAGCACTAGAATCTGAATTAGAAGATTGGGCCAAATGGGGCGTTGAAGGACATTTTCACGGAAAAAAACCCTGGTTTCACTATCATAAGTTCCTAACAGAATTTACAGCAGAAATCGCCGGTGCTAAACACCATGAAGTTGTAGTAATGAATCACTTAACTGTAAATCTACATTTATTACTACATAGTTTTTACAGACCTACATTCACTAAAGACACGTTAGGCAATCAAACCCCCCAACGATATAAATTGCTTATGGAGGCCGGTGCCTTTCCATCCGATATGTATGCTGTACAAACCCATGTTGAAAGCCGAGGATTATCCTATGCCGATGCCGTGGTTGAACTTAGCCCAAGACCTGGTGAATACACACTGAGAACCGAAGACATCCTAACTGAAATCGAAAAACTTGGAGATTCTTTAGCACTTTGCTTTTTCTCCGGTGTTCAATACTACACAGGGCAACTGTTTAACATCCCTACAATAACCGAAAAAGCGCATCAAGTTGGTGCTTTGGCTGGATTTGATTTAGCGCATGCAGCGGGTAATATTCCATTAGAATTACACCGGTGGAATGTAGATTTTGCTGCATGGTGCTCCTATAAATATTTAAACTCTGGCCCAGGTAATGTAAGCGGAGTTTTTATTCATGAAAAACATGGTCTAAATCCCGAAACACCCAGATTGGCAGGATGGTGGGGCCATAAGGAAGATGTTCGATTTCTTATGCAAAAAGGATACATCCCAGAACCAGGTGCCGCAGGTTGGCAAATGTCAAATGCGCCCGTTTTCGGCATGGCAGTTCATCATGCAAGTTTAGAAATTTTTAACCGTGCAGGAGGGGTAAAAAACCTTCGTACCAAAAGCGAAGCATTAACGCAGTTTTTATTCGATGCCATAACCACAGCCAATGAATTAAACTCCCAACTTCAACTAACTATAATAACACCCTACAACAAAGAAGAAAGAGGTTGCCAGCTTAGTATTCTAACTGGAGAAAATGGTAAAGCCATCTTTGATTTTTTAAGTAGCCACGACATAATTGCAGACTGGCGAGAACCCAATGTAATCCGAATGGCACCCACACCCTTATATAATTCATTCACGGAAATATTCCGTTTATTCGAGGTGTTGTGTCTCTTCAAGTAATTACTACTTGAGCTCTTCCCAATGAATTTGGTTTTCCAATCCCAAAATTTTTCTAATTTTAGACCGAACATTGTGAATATACTGCGGGGTTACACCAACTAGATTAGAAATATCTTTCGATTTAAACCCTTCCACAGACAAAATAAATATTCTGCGTTCTGTTAAATTTAAACTTTGAATAGCCGGGAATTTATTAAGTAATGCGTCATTCTCTTTCATTAATGTATCGGCCATTTGAGGATTAGAGCCGGTGTCTACCCTCACCATTCCCTCCAATGCACGTCTAATTTCTTCTAAATCATCTTTATTTGCCGATTTCATCCCTTTTAATTGTTTTACCAAATCGCCCGTCTTCTCCATCATCATATGGGTTATAGATACAATTCTGTCGTTTAACTCCCTTTCTTTCCGCAAGAATCGTTGTTCTTCCTCCTGCTGATTCAATTGGACTTGTATCAACTCCAACGACTTTTCGCGTTTGCGATTTAGCAACCATAACACCAAAATTGTTAATCCCAAAATCAATAATAGCGCGATTAATACAATTGTAACTAATTGATTTCTCTGCGTTTTTTGGTGCAACTCTACCGTTAAATCATCCAACTTTTCATTAATTCGTGCGTTTTCCATTCGCTCAATAAAATCTGCACGCTTTAACGAATCATTGGTTTGCATATACTCGCGGGTATAAACCATTGCGGCACTTAGCTTATTGTTAGACTGGGCAAAATTCCCCATGGTTGCATACTGCTTCGCATACAGTTCATTGAGGTAACTTTTAGCCAAAGCATTCTGATTAAGATTTGCGTCGTTGTCTATTTCCCATTGCTTTAATGTATCCATAGGCAACAAGGATGGATTGTATTCTACCAAAGAGTTTAAAAAAGTATGCAGCTCCATCAAGCCTTGAGTAAAGTTTCTTCTTAACCAATGTTTATGATTGAAAACATAATCTGACATCCGAGCCAAACGATCAGGTTTTCGATCTAAATCATTAAGCACTAACGACATCTTATTAATAATAAAGTATAAATCCAAAGTACTATCCGGAACCTGCTGCAATAGTCTTGAAGCTTCTTCCCATCGCTTTTGGGCTTGGAAAAGGTTAACCCGATTTAATACTGTTAATTGCCGCTCAAACTCATTGGAAGGTTTACTCAAAATAGAATCATACTTTTTCCAATCCTCAATGGTTGATAACACACCCAATTCGGTGGATTTAATGGAAATAATATTATTAATTAAAACATTACTAATCTTACCATTCTTCTGTCCAGCGGCTACGGCCTCTTGAAAATACCGCGAAGCTGAACCATACATACCATTATTAAAATAATACGTACCCAAATTGGTAGCATACGAATTTAAATTTGCATAGTCTTCAACTTTCTTAGCGTGCTCATAACCCAATTTCATGTAATTAATTGCTTCGCTTAAATTACCTAATTGGTAATATGCAATGGAAATGGGGGAAAAATACATGCACGGTGAAATATCCGAAAATGATTTTCCCAATTCCATGGCTTTCTGTCCATATAACAATGCAGAATCATAGGTACCATGCCATATTAAATCATATGATTTATTTATGTAGTGATACACTTGAACGCGTTGATTACCCTCACGTTCCCCTCGTATTAAAACATAACCTAATAATTTATCATGTTCTTGTTTCTTATTAGGAATTTGCGATAATCGATGCAGCTCACGAAAAGTAACCATTTCGTATTGGCCCTCCCTCAATTTCTCAATTTGCTGCCATAAACTATCCGCAGAATTTGAACGCGTAATTTTAGAATTAGTGTCTGAATCGCTTCGTAAAAAAACCAATATAAAAACCCCAATCAATACTAAAACCGCTAACAAAAGATAATTTCTATTCCTTATAGCTAACAATGATTGCATCTCTTTAATTTTCATATTTCCGAACTTTATCTACAAATGTAACTTAAAAAAAAATGGATAATCAACTATTAACAATATATAACATTAACCGAATGTTAGGGTTAATTACAACCGCTAACTGAACTTATTTAATGTCTATTTGTTATACATCTTTACCAATTTAAACAAATATTCTACCTACTACGACAATTTAACAGGGTTATCAAAAAAATATGACGTTTCGTCCATATCAATGCCCGATTGCCTTTAATAATTCGTAGTTTTGAAAAATACCAGTAATTGGTCTAAACTTTGACTATTTAAAGCGAGATGGAAAATCACGATCCGAAACAAGACAAAAAGAAACAAAACACCAACGGTTTTAAATTCAATCCAAATTGGCTGTACGGAATTCTTTTTGTAATCCTTATGGCGATGTTGTTTTTGCCTCAAAATTCAGGGCAGAGCACTAAATGGAGAGATGTAAAAGCAATGATTTTACAAGGAGATGTTAAGAAACTTGTAATTCAAAACGAACGTTTGGTTAACGTTTATTTAACCAAAGAAGCAATTCAACAAAAACGATATAAAAATGCTAAACCAAGGCAAGACCTAATGGGTTCAGCAGAACCTAATTATAGTTTTGAAATAGAAAAGGGGTTCTTCAATAACGAAATTCAAGAATTGAAGAAAACAATGCAAGCCAAAGAAATGAACCCAGACGAATTGGTTATTGAGTGGGAAACTCATTCCGATTTATTTGGAGAATTGTTTAATTGGGTCTTTATGTTAGCTATTTTCTTGATTTTCTGGAACCTAATAATGCGAAGAATGTCAGGAGGGGGTGGCGCCGGTGGAGGGGCATCCATTTTTAACATTGGTCGAGCACGAGCTCAAATTTTTGATAAAGACACCAAAGTAAATGTATCTTTCAAGGACGTTGCAGGTTTAGAAGAAGCAAAAGAAGAAGTAATGGAAGTCGTAGACTTCCTTAAAAATCCAAAAAAATACACCAACTTAGGTGGTAAAATCCCCAAAGGCGTATTGTTAGTTGGACCTCCAGGTACAGGAAAAACATTGTTAGCAAAAGCAGTAGCGGGTGAAGCTGGAGTCCCATTCTTCTCCTTATCCGGATCAGACTTTGTTGAAATGTTTGTTGGTGTAGGTGCCAGCCGAGTAAGAGACCTGTTTAAACAAGCTAAAGAAAAAGCACCATCCATCATTTTTATTGATGAAATAGACGCTATAGGACGCGCAAGAGGCAAAAATTTAATCCAAAGTTCTAACGATGAACGTGAAAATACATTGAATCAGCTGCTAGCGGAAATGGATGGCTTTGGAACAGATTCAGGCGTTATTATTCTAGCAGCCACTAACCGAGCTGACATACTAGACAGCGCCTTAATGAGACCCGGACGATTTGATAGACAAATTAGTGTAGATAGACCCGATATTGTTGGTAGAGAACAAATCTTCCACGTTCACTTAAAACCACTTACTAAATTATCTGCAGATGTTGATGCACATAAACTAGCCACACAAACCCCTGGTTTTGCAGGCGCTGAAATTGCCAATGTTTGTAACGAAGCTGCGTTAATTGCAGCTCGTAGAGGTAAAGAATTGGTTGAAATGAAAGACTTCCAAGATGCAATCGATCGTGTAATTGGGGGCTTAGAAAAGAAAAATAAAATCATATCACCGGAAGAAAAGAAAATAGTGGCCTACCACGAAGCAGGTCATGCAGTGGCAGGTTGGTTCTTAGAATTTGCCGATCCTTTATTAAAGGTGTCTATTGTACCCAGAGGGGTTGCCGCACTTGGGTACGCTCAATATTTGCCCAAAGAACAATACCTATACAGAACTGAACAGTTACTGGATTCTATGTGCATGACATTAGGTGGTAGAGCAGCCGAACAAATATTTTTTGGTAAAGTATCTACCGGCGCTCAAAACGATCTTGAACGAATCACTAAACTTGCCTACAGTATGATTACTATCTACGGCATGAACACCAATATTGGTAATGTTTCCTTTAACGATCCAACTGGAGAATATGGCTACCAAAGACCTTATTCCGAAAAAACAGCTCAGTTAATCGATGAGGAAGCAAGAAGCATGATTGAAGAGGCTTATAGAAGAACCATTGCTTTGCTCACCGATAAACGCACCGAAGTGGAAGCAGTTGCTAAGGAACTACTCGAAAAAGAAATAATTTTTAAATCGGATTTAGAACGACTCATTGGTAAAAGACCCTATGAAGAGTCTGATGCCGTACAAGAAGTAGCGAATAGTCAACTTGAACATCAAGCTAATAGTAACAATTCTAGCACCAATCTTACAATATCTTCGCATGAAGCAGAGGTTACCGAAACACCTACTTCGGTAGAAGAAACTTCTTCGAAAGACATCAGCACGCAACCAACGGACAACCCCGTTGTTACGGATGAAACATCTACCGCAGAAGACAACTCAACAAAATCTTAATTACAACTAATTTTTTCTACTACAGGGATTGTGTTAATCTACGATTTCAATTCCTGTAGTTTTATTAGTTGAGCATATAATCCGTCTTGGGCTAACAGTTCCTCGTGCTTACCGGTTTCAACAATTCTTCCTCTATCCAAAACAATAATCCTATCTGCGTGTGTCACGGTTGACAAACGATGCGCAATTATTATTGAAGTACGATTCTTCATTAATTTTTCTAAAGCCAACTGTACTGCTTTCTCACTTTGAGAATCCAAAGCGCTCGTTGCCTCATCCAAAATCAAAATTTCTGGATTTTTTAGTAACGCCCTAGCAATCGCCAACCGCTGCTTCTGACCACCACTTAGCCGTCCGCCTCGCTCACCCACTTCACTATCTACACCTAATACCATCTCCGAGACAAAATCATGCGCATAGGCAGCCTTTAACGCCAATTCTACTTCTTCTCTACTCGCATTCAAATTACCTAATAATATATTATTGCGTATAGAATCGTTAAACAATATATTTTCTTGATTTACTACACCAATTAATCGCCGCAAATCGTCCTGCTTCATGGTATTTATTGGCACACCATCTAAGTTTATTGAACCAGAAGTAACATCATAAAACCTCGCCAATAAATCAGTAATAGTGGTCTTACCCGCACCCGATGGACCAACCAAAGCCACCGTCTCACCCTTGCGAATTGTAAATGAGATATCCGATAACACTTCCTTCCCATCGGTATAACTAAAGCCTACCTGTTTGAATTCTATGAACCGTTCAAAAACAGGAGGATTTGATATAATTGGATCTTGCACTACTACCGGGGCGGTTACAAGTTCATTGATCCTATCCAAACTTGCTATACCCTTCTGTGCAGCATACAATGCGTTAGAGAATGCTTTAAATGGAGGAATAAGTTGGCTAAAAATGGCAAAATAGGTAAGAAAAAACTCCGGATCTAATTCACCCCTAAATACCATGCCACCACCTAACCATAACAACAAGGCCGAAACACCTAAACCAATAGTCTCACTCATGGGTGAACTTAAATCATACCTACGCTGAACCGATATGTTATTACGGGTGTATTCCTCATCCTGCTTTCGGTACTTCTCAGTAAACCAACTACTTGCATTAAATGCTTTTATTATTCGAATTCCGCCCAAAGTCTCCTCGTAAGCAGTCATTACCTTTCCCATTAACTCTTGATTCCTGCCACTTTTCTTTCGTAAACTTCTTCCAATCAATCCAATAATTAGAGCTGTAATTGGTAAAAATAACAATATATAAAGTGTAAGTTTGGCCGATAAAACAACAAGTGCTACCAAAAAAAGAATGATATTTAATGGCTGAAAATACAATGCCTCCAGTGATACCATTAACGCAAATTCAATCTCTTTTACATCATTACTCATTCTCGACATTAAATCACCCTTTCGCTCATTAGTAAAAAAAGCAATGGGTAACGACAAGCATTTTTCGTAAATACCTATTCTTATCTCCTGAATACTTCGGTTTCGAATTAGAACCATAAAATTCATGGCTAAATACCGGAATCCATTTTTTAATACCGTTACTACAACCAAAGCAATGCACAAATAAGCCAATGCCGTAAAAGGCTCACCTTTCGCCAAATTACCAAACCAAGTAATAAAGGATTGATATTGGTAATTAAACCAATCTCCCACTCCAAAATTCTTGGATGTTAATGCTTGTTCCGTTTTATCTCGTAAAAACAAAAATCGTAATACGGGCATAATCATCATCAGCGAAATCAGCTGAAACATGATATAGAATAAATTAAATAAGAAATTAGCCGCAATCAACCCTTTGTGATTGGCCGCATATTTTAAAAATTGTAAAACAGCTTTCAAGGTGAGGCGAAGTTAATCATTTTCTGTTGGGACTATCCTAAAAAAACATGAGGCCACTCCCAAGGGAGCGGCCTCATGTTTAAATTTATATTAGACTACTAAATTATAACAACTGAATTCTGTCAGTATAAATACTGCCGTCATTTAATTTAACTTCAACCAAATATACTCCAGCAGTGCCAGAAACAGAAGTTCTATATTGTTTAGAATTTACAGCACTAGTGGAAACTACAGTTCCAACCATATTGATAATTCTAATTTCTGCTATTTCATTAACAGACTGAATTGAAAATGCCCCAGTAGTAGGATTTGGATACATTTTAATACCGCCCAACGCAAAACGCTTCACGTTATTAACTTCATTATCCTTAATTTTCAATACCAACACAGAATCGGTTCCTATTTTGCCAGGTCCTTGAATATTACGTATTGCAAACTCAACAAACTTATCACCATCGTAAACATTATCATCCGAAATATTAGCACGAATCATAACACTACTCGTATTTTTAATGATGTTGATTTTACGCGTTGCAAAATCGTAGTCATCAGGACTTACTGCCGTTGCAGATTTTACCACCACATCAAACGAGAAGTTGTCATCAGCAGGCGCAATTTTAAAGTCCATACGGAAAGAATCAGCCGCCTCAAAAACTGAATCTTGAATTTCAGTAAAATTAACAATGGGTAAAGGTGAAGCATTGAAGTCAGAAAGTCTGCGTGGACTTAATACATAACGAGCCGTAAATGGATTGCTATTATCAAATTGACCACCAATACCAATTACATCAAAATACCCTTCAGGAGCTGGATTTCCATCAATATTTGTCTCGGCATCGATATTCAATGTATCAATTCTTCCGGTAGTACCTACAATTCGTACATTTTTAAAACCATTGGCAGTTAATGCAGTTGCAGGCCATTCTGCCGCATCCACCAATTTAACTCTGCGCATGGTTACCAAATTGCTTTCTGTAGATTCACCTAACGTTGTAACAACAGCGGGCGATTTCAATTTACGAGACCCAGCAATTACGATTAGGGTGTCTAGCTGATCCATCTGAACTAAGCCTTGGAATTGACCAACTCTTCCTTGTACCATGATACTATCCCCTTCATTTACAGCATACCCAAAAACTTTTGGATTATTAAACACACCAACACCACCTGTATTATCCATTATGGTGAAATTAATACCAGCTACTCGCATATTAACACCGTAAACTGTTCCAAAAACTCTACAACGTATATTTAAACTATCGGCAACCCCTGTGGCTGCATTTTGCTTATTGATAGTACTAATCTTATAAATCGGCAAATCATCATTTATTAAGGCAACTATAAGTGTGTCTTTGTTATTTACGATTGTATTAGAAAGTCCGCCCAACCCAAAATAAATAGATTTGTTCAATTCATGTAAATCGTCATTGATTACTGGAATATTTACAATGATTGTATCCGGTGTTTTTGAATCAATATTGATAATTTTTGATGTTGGATTAAACTTGAAATCAACCCCTTCCGTGGCTGTACTTCTTGCCGTATAGCAACGCAAAGAGAAATCAGCGGTAGCGTCCGTTTTGCTTAATACCGCAATTTTTACATCAAACGATCCATCCTTTTCATTTACTGTGATAGCACGCGGTCCTGCAAATGCTACTCTGCTTGGACCATCGTTGTCTGTGATTACGATAGTCACTATTGAATCAGCTAAAAATGCATTTCCTTCTATTTGTCTAACACGAACAACCACCGTGTCATTTGGATCAGCAACAAAATCATCGTTTACTTTTGCAAAAATTGTAATTGAATCAGTGCTGCCAGATTTACCTAAACTAACCACAGAATCCTTACCTGTAGAGCCTAACTCAAACTCAGCTGGGATATAAGTAGTATCGCCTTGTTTAATAACCGTTAATTTCAATTTAGAAGCCACATTTACCGCTTTATCCATTTTTAACGTAATTCCAACTTTACCCGCATTTTCTTTTACGATGATTGGAGAATTGGAAATAGAGATGTTAGCTATATCGTTATCATTCAAAGTGATAGAATGCGCTCTTTCTACTCCGATAGATGCATTGTTCGGCTTATCTAAACCAACTACAATAATTTCAGGTCCTTCTGAAATATTATCGTCGTTAATTGTAATGTCGATTGTATCGTATTGAATACCTTTTGATCCAGCAAATTTTACCAATCGTTCGGTAGTCGTAAAATCTTTACTTGCACCTTCCGCCGCAGTACCTCCGCTAACGAAAAAACGCGCAAATGAACTATCCTCATTAGCATACATTCGCTTTGCGTAAACTTTATACGTTCCAGCAGATTCCGTAGTTGTTGAACTACGAGACCAAAATTCAATTGCCGGTGGCACCAAGGCTGCATCATCATTATCAAGTAATATCTCATTCCAATAACCACCTGTTAAACTTTTAGTATTCTTAGCCGAAGGCCCCCATATTCCATCCGAGTCCTTATTGGCATAAATACTCATACCATTGGAAGCCGATAAATGATCAACCCGTCGAATCCCATCGCTTAATCCGTTAGGTATAAATCCACCCCAGTTATTCGCTTTTTTAAACGAATTGCTAAAATGATACCCTACTAAATTAGATAAATTACTTCCCGTATAACTCCACCAGTTACCTTCTAAAGGAACCAAACATTCTGGTCTTCCTGAACCAGTGGTGTTATCGTATAAAGCAACGAACGATTTGCCACTGGCCTTGCTCTTACCCCAAGCACCTTGAGCACGCTTTGTTGAACTACTGCGAGTTACGGTTAGTACCTCTAAAGAATCCTCGCAATACATTCTTATAGTATCGTTGGTGGTTAATCCAACAGCAATAATTGCTAAATAAATTTTATTTCCGGCAGACCAATAACTGGTGCTACCCGTTCCAACCAATCCAAACCAACCTTCGTGCACACCCATAAAATCCGTTTTGAATGTGTCGTCACCATTAGGTCCCGTTGTTGTAGCTGTCCAATAAGACGTACTTGAATAATATCTAAAATTACCTTTGGCTGTATCTACATACATAGGATTACCTGCTCCAGGTGCCATTGCCTTGGAATTAAATTCTGTAGATTTTATACCCCTAACCACATATCTATATTCAGAATTGGGATTTAAATTTTGGATACGTAATCGCATAAACGTTGGCATCCTCCTATTTGAGTCACCAGACACCATGTACTTTGGCACCATCAACCCCGCCACATTCATCGAGGAAAATTGGGCTGTTCCGCTTTTTATACCTAAAAGCAGTGCTAAACCAAGTAGTAATTTTTTCATTGTATTTTATCTATTTCACACAAAAATAAGCAATCGCAACACCCCATCAAAATACATAGGCCAAAGTTGCAATACTTACTTGTAAATTCTCTGCCTCATAAACCCTCCGAATAGCATATTCTGCGGCTTGCAAGGTTGAACCTGTTGTCATTACGTCATCTACTAATAAAATATGTTGTAACGAAGTACTTGAAAAATTTACATTCCATTGATATTTATCCCCCGTATTTTCTATTCGGCCAACTCTACCTTTTAACGTTTGCGTTTGTGTGTGCCTAGACTGTACCAACAAATCTTTCAACAATGGTTTTCCAATTACATCCGCAATCCCTTCACCAATTACTGCCGCTTGATTATACCCCCGAAACTTCAGCTTCTTGGGATGCATCGGGACGGCCACAACACCATCAAGATTATCCAAAATCGCTGAATTTTTTAGTCGTAACCCAATGTTTCTACCCAAATTTTCAGCTAAAATCGTTTGATTTTCATATTTAATGGAATGCAAAACACGAGAAGCTATAGAACCCTTTCGGTACGATAACAAATGAAAACCAGCAGTAATTATACTCCTACCCCATAGTGCTTTAACTATTGGATTTTGATCGTTAAAATGCCATGGCGAATAGGGCATATTGTGCTTACAAATGGCACATAAACCTGATTCCGGACCTATCAATAAATCATTACAAACCACACAGATACTAGGAAAGAGCAGTTCCGATAAGCCCGAGCAAATTTCTTTACTTACGTTTTTTATAAACATTTACGAAAATCAAACCCTTTTTATTCACCTTACCCCTATGCCAATGCAAAAAACACTGAACTTTGCAACCATGGCAGGACCTCATTCCGTTGATCGTAAACTTCCCAAAACTAAAATATCCAAACAAGCTCTTTTGCAATCGTTGCAGTTATTCCGATACATGAGTAAAACCAATCGATGGTTATTTGCTTTAGGTACCGTATTTCTGGCAGTAACCGCAGCAGCATCACTCGCCTTTCCTAAACTGCTGGGAGAAATGATGGATACAGCCAATGTTTTTAAAGGAAAAGAAACCAACGCTAACCCAGAAAAAATAAAGGAAATCGCCTCTTATTTTATCTATTTATTCATCGTCCAAGCAGTATTCTCTTTTGGAAGAATTGCTCTTTATGTGCGCGTTACCGAAGACCTCACTTTTGGATTAAGAAAAGACCTGTTTTCCGCAATTATTAAGCAAAACATGCAGTTTTTTCATGGTTCTAGAGTAGGTGATTTAATGAGTAGATTTTCTGCCGATATAGCACAAATACAGGATGCTTTTACCACTAATTTAGCCATGTTTATTCGTCAGATTCTAGTACTTCTTGGTGGTATTGTAGTACTCTTCACAACCTCGCCAACATTAGCCTGGCTAATGTTAGCAACCCTACCCGCTATGATTGGAATCGCCCTAGTTTTTGGAAGATTTATTCGAAAAAAATCTACCGAAGTTCAGGACTTAACGGCGGGAAATAACATCATTGTTGAAGAAACTCTAAGTGGTATAGAATCAGTAAAAGCATTTACGAATGAATCATTTGAAATTCAACGATATACAAATAATGCATTCTCGCTAAAAAACTATGCTATAACTCGTGGATACTGGCGAGGCGCTTTCAGCTCCTTCATCATAGTATGCATGTTTGGTGTAATCGTTTGGCTTATATATCAAGGATTATCCATGGTTCAACACGGTGATATGAAAATCGGCGAGTTGTTCAATTTCATGATTCTTACTGCCTTTGTTGGCAGCAGTATCGGCGGAATGGCCGAACAATTTGTACAAATTCAAAAAACCTTGGGTAGTATTGATCGCGTATTGCAATTGATTGATACGCCAGGAGAAGATAGCAATGCGATAATCCCAGACAATCAAACTAAACCCGATTTTAAACAATCGCTATCGTTCAATAACCTTCATTTTACTTATCCTGGCGAACACAATCCAGTTGTGTTAAACAATCTTTCATTCACCATTAACCCGGGTGAAACTGTTGCTTTGGTGGGTTCCTCCGGATCAGGCAAAAGTACCATCGTTAATCTGGTTTACCAATTTTATCAACCCTCCCAAGGTAGTATCACCTTAGGTAACATACCGTTATCCGATTTTAACCTGAACGAATATCGTAACCATTTCGCCCTAGTTCCTCAAGAAGTTCTTCTCTTTGGTGGTACGATTTTAGAAAATATCCGCTACGGCAAGCCTAATGCAAGCGATGAAGAAGTTAAAGAAGCTGCCAAATTAGCCAATGCTTTAGACTTTATATTATCCTTTCCTAAAGGTTTTGATTCCGTAGTTGGCGATAGAGGTGTACTCTTATCAGGCGGCCAAAAACAACGCATTGCCATTGCACGCGCAATTCTTAGAAATCCCGCCTTTCTGATCTTAGACGAAGCAACCTCGGCCCTGGATTCTGAAAGCGAACTGCAAGTTCAAAAAGCATTGTCTAAGCTTATGCAAAACAGAACCTCTTTGGTTATTGCGCATAGATTATCAACTATTCGTAACGCTAATACTATAATACTGTTAAAACAAGGAAGAATTCACGAAATCGGTTCGCACGAAACGCTAATGAACCTTGAAAATTCCGTTTATCGAAAAATGGTGGAACAACAACTAAATCCAGAAGAATTTTTCGATAAATTGTAATCTAATTCTAGCTGAACATTATGGCTCGATCAAAAAAAACAATTGTTTATCTGCTGTTTATTCTGCTAGGCAAAACATTAATGGGCCAAGCCCAAGAAAATTTAGCCAATTCCCTTTATCAACAAAAAGATTTTACCAAAGCAAGCATTATTTACGAAGAATTGGTAGAACAACAACCTCAAAATGAACTGTTTCACCACCGTTATATACAATGTCTAGTCCAATCCAGTCAATTTGATAAAGCATCCAAATACCTAAGAAAAAAAATTAAAAAATCCGACCCAAATGCACTGTCTCTTATTGTTGATGATTATTGGGTAGCCACAAGATCAAATGACAATCAGAAGTTGCCTAAAATTATGGATTTGATTATTGAAAAACTAAAACAAGGGACTTCCAATGTCTATTTTCAAGATCCATCACCCTATTTATATGCTGCCAATCTATTTGAACGATATGATTTAAGAAAAGAAGCCATTCAAGT
>CANGWH010000017.1 GCA_947457565.1 Flavobacteriales bacterium | reverse complement strand
GATAAAGATAGTATTCCAGATTATATCGAGAAAAACTTAGATACGGATGGGGATGGTACTATGAACTATCTCGACGTAGACTCAGATAATGACGCGATTTCAGATTTGGTAGAAAACGATAGCATGAAATCCTACGTTGGTCAGGATTTCGATAATGATGGTATTCCTAATGCCCTAGATTTAGATTCAGATGACGATGGTATTAATGATGTTGTTGAAGTTGACCTAGGTGATATGGATGCTACAGGTAACGGTCAAACCGATAACCCAATTGTTGTAGGTCTTCCAAGTGACAAAGATGCAGACGGTAAGCCCGATTACTTGGATTTGGATTCAGACGGTGATGGAATTTTTGATATAGTTGAAAGTTTGTCGAAATATACCGATGCGGATTCCGATGGCAAAGTGGATGGTGTTGATTCGGATAAAGATGGTATAAAAGATGCCGCCGATGGATTGAGTGGTTGGGCCGATGCCGCCGATAAAAGACCAGCAAATAGTGATAACGATGTTACCGAAGATTGGAGAGATACCGATTCAGATAATGATGGAATTCTGGACGCAACAGAAGGTGTGGTAGATACAGACGGTGATTTAACGCCTAATTATTTAGATACTGATTCGGATGATGATGGAATAAGTGACTTAATTGAAACTGCAACGGATACCGATTTGGATACTAAAGGTAACTATATTGATACCGATTCGGATGATGATGGAATTTTAGATAAAACTGAAGGCACCGCTGATAAAGATGGCGATACAAAAGGCAATTGGTTAGATGATGATAGTGATGGCGATGGTATTTCGGATAAAATCGAAACCGATGCCAATCAAGATGGAGATGCAGATCCTAATTATTTAGATACCGATTCTGATAATGATGGTATTTTGGACCAAGAAGAAGGTACCGCAGATCCAGACAGTGATTCCAAAGGCAATTGGTTAGACGACGATAGTGATGGCGATGGTATTTCCGATTTAAATGAAACCAATGCAGATTATGATGGTGATGGTATTAAAAACTATTTGGATGACGATAGTGACGACGATGAATTGAAGGATGCCACAGAAGGAGAACTGGATTTAGATAAAAACGGTAAAAAAGATTTCCTTGATCCACAATACGTATTACCTGAAGGTTTCTCTCCCAATGGCGATGGTATCAATGATATTTTCTATATCACCGGATTACGTGTATACAAAGAGGCACAATTTATTGTAATCAATCAGTGGGGTCAAATTGTATTTGAGTCGGATTTAGGCTACGCCAATAATTGGGACGGAACATTCGGTGGTTCAGGACTCAAGTTTGGCAGTGGCGTAGTACCAGAAGGAATATATTACTTCGTCTTTAAACCCAATAAATTTAACATGCCCAATGTAACAGGCAATATTTACATCAAACCTTAATGCTATAAAAACGGATGATTATCAATAATATTAAAACAATGAAATACGGATTAATCCTGTTGTCGTTAGTTGTAATTTCTACAGCTAGTGCGCAGCAAGAACAGATGTATACCCATTACGATTTCAATTCCATGGCGATGAATCCAGGTTATACGGGTTCTAAAAGAACATTGGTTGCCAATGCTTTGTCAAGAACACAATGGACGGAATTACCAGGAGCACCAAGATATCAGAATTTTGCTGTGCATTCTCCATTGGTTAACGATTTCGCAGTAGGTCTAAATTTTCAAACAGGAAAAATAGGAAAATTTCAAACAGCAAGTCCATTTAGTGAAACCCAGATAGCTGGTAATATTGCCTATCATAAACAATTGGCAAACGACTTAACCCTATCCGTTGGTCTGCGATTGGGAGTTTATAACTACAAAGCAGAATTGTCAAAAATTAGATTAAACAACGGCAATGATATTGGATTTGTTAATAACGACTATTCCATATCAAGTCCGATGACAGGTTTCGGAGCGTATTTATATTCTACAAAGTATTTTGTAGGAGTGAGTGCGCCTAGAATGGTTTTTGTGAATCCAGATGTTAGAAACAACTATAATGTTGAGTACGCAGCACAAGTTCATTATTATTTAACCGGGGGAGTTGTATTGGACGCAGGAACAGATTTGAAAATTAAACCTACTACGCAAATTAAATTTACAGACGGAGCACCCGTTTTGGCAGACTTTAACGTACATGCTATATACAAGGATAAATTTAGTTTAGGCGCTTTTTATCGTACCTCAAACACAGCTGGAATAATGGCTAATGCTATCGCTAATGATAACTTTACTATATTCTATTCGTTCGATACCGTTTTAGGTGATATCGGCCAATACGTTCGTGGATCGCACGAAATAGGTGTACAGTTCATGGTTCCATATTATGAAAATAGTAAGGTTCGAGTTCCAAGATATTTCTAATTAATTATTACATCAACAATGAAATTTTCGAAGTCATATTTAGCTTTAGTTGTCACGTTTTCAGCGGTTATCAATTTGTTTGGCCAGAAATCTTTGGTTAAAGCAGTATATAACAATAACTACTCCAAAATCATTCAAATGAATGGGGGTAATTTTGAAGCAACTAAAAAAGATTATAATAATCAAAGAGCCTTGGCTTTTTCTTATTACCAAACTGATCAGGTTTCAAAAGCTAACGAATCCTATCAGATATTATTTAGTAAATACGCTGGTCAGGTAGACGATAATGATCGATTATTCTATGCATTGAATGCCCGAAAGAATAAGAACTATCGCTTTTCAGACAGTGTATTGCTAGAGTTGAAAAATACTACCTATAAAGACAAGCCCTTTTTTCCAGAATTAAGTTCTGAATTATTTGAGTTACTGCATTCGGAGGAAGAGTATTGGTCTGAAAATAATTTCGACTCATTTTTTGTAGTGAAGCCTTTTGCCGCAAATTCTACAGATGGTGAGTTTGCATTAATACCCGACCAAAAAGGAAATGTATACTACTCTGCACAGAAACAAAGTGGTTTGAAATTATCAATTTCTGCATGGACAGGTAAACCAAATTACGCAATATATTCTGCTAAATACGGAGATAGTAGTTATACAATGCCTGTTCGATCTACGGTAAATGATCCTAAATTGAATCAATATGTAAGTTACGTAGATATTAATACCGGCTGGATTTATATAACTCGAAATGCAAAGAAATTAAATAGCAAAAAGGAAAGAGTATTGGAGGTTTATGCAATTAGACAAAATCCAATTACCAAAGAATGGAAAGAAGTGCCTTTTCAATACAATAATTCTCAATTCTCTGTTGCGAATTTGGTTATATCACCAGACAGAAAACGTGTTGTTTTTGTATCGGATAACCCTGCCGGATATGGAAAATCTGACTTATGGGAAGCTCCAATAATTCAAGATGATGAACTTGGTTTAAAAGTAGGTGAAATGGTTAATTTAGGCCCAGAGTTAAATACAGCTTTACGTGATAACTTCCCTGCTTTTAGTGATTCAGGAATATTGTACTTCTCTTCCGAAGGTCATTTTGGATACGGTGGATTAGACCTATTCTATTACGATTCTGCTGTAGGAGTAATTAATATGGGTTTACCAGTAAACTCTAATTATGATGACTTCAGTGCACAAATACATGATATCCAACGTTGGGGAACCATTACTTCCAATAGAACGGGTAATGATGACAATTATTTCTTTAGATGGTCTGAATTATTAGAAGGTGCTCAAAGCTCAGGTGACGGAATTGAAGCAGAATTAGTAGATTCAAAAACTGGCTTGCCTATAGCTAACGAAATGGTTGCATTCGATAATATTAATGATGCTGAACCTGCAATAAATGTAAAGTCGGATGATCAAGGTATTGCCAAGTTTGCTTACGAAATACCCGATGGTGAGAACTGTGTTTTTCAATTGTCTTCACATCCTTGTGGATACCGATACGCAATCGTAAAAGACACTTTAGCAACCGGTGATGATCGTAAAATAAAAATAGCCGCAATCCCATATGCTGTTGGGGATGAGCTAGGCTCCTTGTTTGATATAAAACCAATTTATTTCGAAAAAGGGAAATCCGAAATGACTATCGCTTCCAAAATGGAATTAGACAGATTGGTTGCGATTCTTCAGGATAATCCAGGTCTTTATGTTGAATTGGGTTCTCATACTGATTCACGTGGAAGTGCGGAAAACAATTTTACATTATCGCAATCCCGTGCGAAATCTTCGTACGACTATTTAATCTCGAGAGGTGTTAATTCCTCAAGAATGGGTTTTCGTGGATATGGTGAAAGTAGATTAAAGAATGCTTGTGCGGATGGAGTTAATTGTACAGAACAACAGCATTCAGAAAATCGAAGAACGGAGTATGTGGTAAAACGTATTGTGCCATGCGATCAGGCAGAGGTTTTAGCGGATAATGCAGCGAATAATACGGATAAACCTTCCACAGACAATACAACTGCCTCTGCCGGTGCAGTGGGTTCTGGAAGTTCGAAAAACAATAGCGGTACTACTTCAAGTACAGGAAAGAATAGTGCGTCTACCTCTACAGCGTCTAATACTAATACAACAGGTGGAGGAGGTAAAACAAATCCTTCTACAACAGCTGGAAACAAAGGTTATGCAAGTAATTCTGCCGCTAATCAAGGTCCAATGATTTGCGGTGATGCAGACGGTGATAATATACCTGATTATTTAGATTCTGATTCCGATAATGATGGCTTGAATGACGCTATTGAAGGAAAAGGTGACCCAGATAACGATGGTCTAGCCAATTTTATCGATAGAGATAGTGATAATGACGGCATCCCCGATGCGGTTGAGAAAGCTACTGATACAGACAGAGATGGAAAACCTAATTATATTGATTTAGATAGCGATGGTGATGGTATCGAAGATTCTTATGAAGGTGTAATAGATAGTGACGGAGACGGAGTATTAAATTTCTTGGATTCTGACTCCGATAATGATGGTATCTCTGATAGATACGATGGTGTAGAAGACTTTGATAGTGATGGAACACCAAACTATTTAGATCTGGATAGTGATAATGACGGAATTTCTGATAAGCTTGAAGGCAGAATGGATATCGATAAAGATGGTAAACCGAATTTCCTGGATTCTGATAGCGACGGGGATACCATTCCTGATTCTGTGGAAAGAGGAAATGGTCAAACACCTGTAGATACTGATAAAGATGGTAGACCTGATTATATCGATTACGATAGCGACGGTGACGGCATTGCCGATAAATTAGAGGCTCCAGCATGTTTGCCTACCTCTGCACCTACAGAAGTGAGATCTACCCCTGTAGTAACTAATAATGCACCTACTAAATCCAATACTGTTAGTAATAATTCAACCAACACAGTTGCTGATTATAATGGAAAATTAGAATATCGAGTACAGTTTATAATTGCTAAACAACGCATGAATACTAAGGAGTTTACAGATAAAGGTGTGGGAAGTGTGTTTGAATACTCTCAAGGTGGTTATTATAAGTACACTTCCGATAAAGTGTTTAAATCGGAAGAAGAAGCGGCTAACGAAAAAGCGAGATTGCGGTCTTTAGGCTATCAAGACGCTTTTGTTGTCCTATTCCAAAACGGTATACGAGTGAAATAATAATTGTATAACCGTTAGAAAAAATAGATAATTCAATCGATTTCTAGCAGATAATAATATAAAAGGGCGTCCAATAGACGCCCTTTTATATTATTATCTCCACTTGGTTAGACTTCCGTATGGTTTATAGGGTTTATTCTTAAGAATTATCGTAAGTCCATTGAGCTTAAGAGCAGTTATTGAGCAGTTATTAAAAATCCTCAGCCAAAGTCAATTGTTCCTGTTATTTTTGAAGTTATGAAAACAAGTCGCTTAAATAGCTTTGTAATTATTGCCTACTTGCTCGCGATTTGTTTTGTGGTAATACGCAATTTTTATAGTCCCTGGGGCGATGTTTTTAACAGTAACGGGAATTACTCCCACTATAATAATTACTTGATTTTTAGGCAGTCTTTCGGTCATTTACTCCATTCGGTGAATCTTTATATTCCGTATCCAACAGAATATTTTGATTTATATAAATATCCCCCCCTTTTTGCGCTGCTTATGGCACCATTTTATTGTCTTCCCGTATGGTTAGGGTATGGCATTTGGACGGGTATTAATATCTTATTACCTATTTATGGTTTAAGAAATTTGGGGTTATTAAATACAAATCGAGGTTTAGTTTTAGCGCTGATAGTTTTATCTGAAGCTATTACTGCCGCGCTTAATTCTCAGAGTAATGGGATCGTAATTGGATTGTTGTTATTGTCTTTTAGTTCAGCATTAAAAGAGAATACTTTTCAATCGGTATTGTTTATTTGGTTATCTGCATTTATTAAAATATTTGGGGTCTTGTTTTTTTTGATTTTCTTGATGTTTGATCAACAACGGATTAAAGCGTCTCTTTATGCATTAGGGATATTCGGCTTCTTTTTGTTAGTTCCAGGATTTATAGGAGGTTTTGATGCCTTAGTTCAACACTATCGAGATTGGTTCGTGTTACTTGAAAATGATTTTAGTCTACACGTAAAGTACAGTGTTATGGGTTGGATAAAATCTTGGTTTGGACTTAATTTATCTAAGAATTTGGTTATTTTATTGGGTTTGGCAGTTCAATTATTGCCATTATTATTAAAATGGAAATCCCTTGAGAGGCCTTCCTTTTATTGGCCATATTTAATTTCTTTGTTAATATGGATGGTTGTTTTTAACCACATGGCGGAGTCGGCAACTTATATTATTGCAGTTGTACCTATTGCGGCTTGGTTGGCCTACGTTGATAGAATAAATGCGCTGGAATGGGGTTTAGGTATATTGGTGCTACTTTTTACTGTTCTAGGTCCTACGGATATATACCCTTTATATTGGAGAAAACTTATTGTGGAGACCTACCAGTTAAAGGCATTTCCTTGCATCGCTTTTTGGATGTATTTGTTGGTCCAATCGGTTTATAATTCCTCTCTTTTGGAGGCAAAAAAATAGGCTGTTTCAATAAGAAACAGCCTATTTTTTATTAGTTTTACTTAGAATTGATGGTTATTTCCTTTTTAGGAGGTGGCCTAATTCAAGTATTAATAGAATTAATATCTGGGTTTGTTGCCTTTGTTAAATCCACCGCGACGATCACCTCTATCACCACCATTATTGCTGGGTCTAGGTCTGCTTTCTCTTTCAACATAACCCTCGGGTTTTGGTGTTAATGAACGCATGCTTAAACGGAATTTTCCAGTTTTTTGATCCACTTCAACCAATTGAACTTCTAGTTCTTGGCCTTCGGTGAAAATTCCTTCCATGGAGTTGATTCTTTCCCACGATATTTCACTGATATGCAATAAACCGTCCTTTCCAGGCATAAATTCTACAAATGCACCGAAGTCGGTAATTGTTTTTACTTTACCCTTGTAAGTTGCACCAACCTCAGGTATGGCAACAATGCCTTGTATTGCAGCTTTAGCAGCGTTCATTCCATCGGCATCATTACTTAAAATTTCTACATACCCTTTACCTTCTTTTTCTTCGATAGAAATTGTTGTTCCGGTACGAGCTTGAAGTTCTTGAATAATCTTACCACCTGGGCCTATTACCGCGCCTATGAATTCTTTATCAATGATGATTAATTCAATTCTTGGAGTATGCGGTTTCAAATCTGTGCTTGCTTCGCTGATGGTTTTCTCCATCTCACCAAGGATGTGTAATCTACCATCTTTTGCCTGTTTCAAAGCTTGAGATACCATGTCCCATTTAAGACCGTTGATTTTAATATCCATTTGGCATGCCGTGATTCCGTCTTTAGTTCCTACTACTTTAAAGTCCATATCACCCAAATGATCTTCATCACCTAAGATATCAGTAAGTACAGAGTATTTGCCTGTTTCATCGGTGATAAGACCCATGGCAATACCACCCACGGGTTTACCCAATTGGATACCTGAATCCATTAAGGCCATTGAGCCCGCACATACCGTAGCCATGGATGATGAACCGTTGGATTCAAGAATATCGCTCACAATTCGGATTACATACGCTACATCAGCGGGTAACATCGCTTTTAATCCGCGAAGAGCCAAGTTTCCATGTCCAATTTCACGTCTTCCAGGTCCACGATTAGGTCTTACTTCACCGGTAGAAAATCCAGGGAAGTTGTAGTGTAATAACAAACGACTTTTACCATGCAACATTGGAGCATCCAACAATTGTTCGTCCAATTTACCGCCAAGCGTTACCGTAGTTAAAGCTTGGGTTTCTCCGCGCGTAAACACGGCAGAACCATGGGCAGCGGGTAAATAGTTTACCTCAGTATAAATAGGTCTAACCTGCGTAGTAGATCTTCCATCCAAACGTTTTCCGCTCTCAAGAATCATGGCGCGCATTTGGTTGTATTCCGCTTCGTGAAAATATTTCTTCGCTAATCGAACCAATCGACTCTCATTTTCTTGACCTTCAAATTGTTTTACGTATTCAGCGATGATGGCTTTGAATTGCTCAGAACGTTGCTTTTTAGAAACACCACTTTCAGCAACCGTGCGAATAGCAGCAGAAGTTTCGCTGATAACACGTTGGCGTAATTCTTCATCATTATCTTCATGGTTGTATTCGCGTACAGGCTTTCTACCGCCCATCTGTTCTAGGAATGCCATTTGTTCAGCGCACTGACGTTTGATAGCATCATGACCAAATTGCAATGCAGATAAAAATTCTTCCTCAGAAATTTCTTGCATTTCGCCTTCTACCATATTTAAATCGTTAGCTGTACCTCCTACCAACAAATCAACATCCGATTTGTCTAATTCTTCCTTCGTTGGATTTAAAATCCACTGCCCATCAATTCTACCAATTCTTACCTCAGAAATAGGACCGTTAAAAGGAATGTCGCTTAGCATTAACGCAGTTGAAGCAGCCAAACCAACGTAAGTATCCGGAAGAATATTTTCATCAGAGGATATCAAGGTTAACATTACTTGGGTATCGGCATGATAATCTTCAGGGAATAGAGGACGTAAACAACGATCCACTAATCTTGAAATTAGCACTTCATAGTCTGATAGTTTTGCTTCTCTTCGATGAAAGCTTCCCGGTATTCTTCCTACAGCAGCAAACTTTTCTTGGTAATCTACGCTTAGAGGTAAGAAATCTACTCCTTCTTTGGCGTCATAGTTAGAAACTACAGAAGCTAAAATCATGGTTTTGCCTACTTTAACAACGCAACTTCCGTGTGCCTGTCTGGCAAGTTTACCTGTTTCGATTTCGATGATTTTACCATCACCGGAATCAAATTGTGTTTTTTGTATATTAAACATTGTATATATTTTTTAAATTATCTTAAATAAAAAGCCCCGATTCGCGCTGGCGAACGGGGCTTTCCTTTAGTAATATATGGTTGAAATTACTTACGTAATCCCAATTCTTTAATCAATGCACGATACTTGAAGATATCTTTCTTTGCAAGATAATTCAACAAGCTTCTGCGCTTACCAACCAACTTAATCAATGATAATTCAGCGCTCTTATCTTTACGCTGGGTCTTTAAATGATTACTGATAAAGTTGATTCTTTCCGTAAACATCGCAACCTGGGCCTCGGTACTTCCTGTATTGGCTTCATTACCTCCGAAGGCCGTAAAAATTTCTTTCTTTCTTTCAGCAGTTAAATGCATGGTATTCTCAAATGGGACGCAAAGATAACGAATTTGTTATAATTTGTGGAAACATTTAAAAAGATTTTTCACATAAGGTTATTTTTTCAGTTAAAACAACAAAGCCGAGGTTTTACCCCCGGCCTCGCTGGCTATGAAAACTTAAATCTACCCCAACAATAAACCATCAAAGTAAAAAATAGTTTTCCCGTAAAACAAAAAGTTTATAGACTCAATTTCTCGACCAGCCCTGTAACTTTGCCTTAGTTTATCATGAGAGAGTTATTTTTCCTAAATCAATATCTTGTACGTTATAAATATTGGATGTTGTTAGGGCTATTGTGCGTCTTACTTACCAATGTCTTTTCTGCATCTGTGCCCTATTTGGTTCGTGTGGGCCTGGATGAAGCTTTAACGCAATCGGGATGGGTGAGTGGTTTTGCAGATCAATATCTTGCGTCTAATATTTATAAGACAGCCGCTTTTTTTGGAGCACTGATTTTATTGGTTTCGCTGTTGCGGGGTGTTTTTATGTACTATATGCGCCAAACGTTAATTGTGGTTTCCAGAAAGGTTGAGTACGATTTAAAAAACCTTCTTTTTAATAAATACCAGCAATTGGGCGAAGATTTTTATCGAAAACACATGACCGGTGATTTGTTGAATAGGATGAGTGAAGATGTAGGTAATGTTAGAATGTATATCGGGCCCGCAATCATGTATTTTGCTAATATGCTATTTACATTCGTTGTAGTTATTTATCAAATGACCCAAGTAAATGCCCAATTAACACTATGGGTATTGTTGCCGCTTCCTTTTTTAAGTCTATCTATTTATTACGTGAGTGCTAGAATGAACACCGGTAATAGAATAATTCAAGAACAACTTTCCTTGTTAACGGCAAGTGCTCAAGAGACATTTGCGGGAATTCGAATAATAAAATCGTTTGGGGTTGAACAACAGTTCATTGATAAGTTTAATGAAGAAGGAAAAGAATATAAGCGTAGAAGTATGGCTTTGGCGAAAATTAACTCCTTGTTCTTTCCCCTCATGCTCCTACTCATGGGTCTGTCTACCTTGTTGGTGATGTATTTAGGGGGTAAAGCAGTGGAGCAAGGCGATTTTACTCCTGGTAATTTGGCTGAATTCGTGATTTATTTGAATATGCTGATTTGGCCAGTTGCAAGTTTAGGTTGGACAACAGCGTTAGTGCAAAAAGCAGCTGCGAGTCAGAAGCGGATAAATGAGTTTGTCCTTATGCAAGAACATGCGGTTGGCGGCAACCAATCGTTTACATTCCAGCATTCTGTTCACATAAAAGATGTTTCTTTTCGCTATCCAGGAAAAGTGGAAAATGCATTGTCCGATATTAATTTAACCATAAATAAGGGAGAAATAATTGGGGTAACTGGTAGAACAGGAAGCGGCAAATCCACCCTCGCACAATTGCTATCAGCGCAATACTTCCCAGATTTTGGCTCAATAATCTACGATAATAACCCTACAGATTCATTAGATATTGCATCTATTCGAAGAAATATTGCCTACATACCTCAAGACGTGTTCCTGTTCTCAGATTCTATACGAGAGAATATTCTATTTGGTCTTGAATATCCTGAGGTGTCCGAAGAAAAACTAAACCACGTAATTGAGTTGGCTTGTTTAACGAAGGATATAGATCAATGGCCCAATGGTCTTGAAACAATTATAGGTGAACGAGGCGTGTCGCTTTCTGGCGGACAAAAACAGCGAGTGAGTATTGCACGAGCTTTATTGAAGGATTTTGAATTCCTGATCATTGACGATGGATTAAGTGCGGTTGATGCTGAAACAGAGCGAATGATAATAAATAACTTAGCCAAAGAACTTAACAATAAAACAGCGGTCATTATCTCTCATCGCCTTGCTCCGCTTCAGTTAGCAAATAGGATCGTAGTACTTGGTGATAGTAGAGTTTTAGAGGTTAATACCCATGATAAACTTTTAAGTTCTAACGACTACTACCGCTATTTGTATGAAAGCCAGATACTTGAAACCTCGTCCTAACTATATTTTTTTCTAACATTGAAAATATTTTTTTACAATAACTGATTGAAAATCAATTAGTTAATTTTGTTTAAAAAATTCGTCCTAATATTTCACAAAATCTGATGTTATTTTTTGCATATTTGCCGTAAGATTTTGTTGTAAAAACAATTGCCGTATGCAAGAAGATAACTATAATAGTCAGTCGCAGGAAGAAATCTTCTCAAAGAGGATTCGTGCAGGGAAACGTACCTATTTCTTCGATGTAAAAGCCACTCGCAACAACGATTACTACGTTACTATCACCGAGAGCAAAAGAAGTAAGTATGACGATGGAAGTTTTGTAAAAACCAAAATTCATTTGTACAAGGAGGATTTTAACAAGTTTACCGATGCCCTTAATGAAACCATTGGGCACGTAAAAATTAACTTGTTGCCTGAATACAATTTCGACGAATATCAAAGACCGGAGGAAGATTAATTCTTCTCCCCATAAACTTATTATTAGAGGTTGTCATCATTTTGGTAACCTCTTTTTTATTTTTGTACCGTGTTTAAACGAATTACTATATACGGAATCGCATTTGGCTCATTAAGTGCAGCAATGCTTTTGGTACAATACTTCAATGGATTGTATAAAACCCGCTCGTTTGTGGCTTCTTTGCCAGTTATTTTTAATTTGCTAATCCCTGCCTTTGGCGTCTACTTGTTTGTGAAAAGTTTGATGTCAGTAAAATTTGATAAACCCATTAATATGGGAAAAGCTCTGTTCGGTTCGTTGGTTGTTTCCTTGTTAGTGGCTTTGTGTAATATTGCTGCATTCCGACATATTTACAGCAATGAACCACAGATAATGAAAGAATACAGGGGATTACAATATGCCAGCATTGAAAAATATGTAAAATCAGATTCATCAATTCCTGAATCGGACAAGGCAAAAGCAATCAAAGAAAAAGTCGATAATTTCGAAGATAATTTCTCCGTATCCTCATTCGGTGTTAACCAAATTTGGATGTGTTTAAGCACTGGAATGGTTGTGGCACTATTAGTTTTTGTTCGTAATCATCGAATGTAGTTTTGAAAATTTTAGGTAGAATTTGGCTAGTATGGGCTGGACTGTGGTTTGCAATCTGGTTTTTATTATTGTACCCTTTCTTTTATTTATTGTTGCAAAAACAGGCAACGTTTAGATATGCCCATGGTTTACGGAAATTATGGGGAAGGTTGGCATCGATTACGGGTTTTATTATCCCAATTGTAAACTATGAAACGGAAATTTCAAAAAATCAGCGAATGGTTTTTTGTCCCAATCATATGTCGTATTTGGATATAATAACCTGCGGCACCTACCTTCCTGGCTTTAACTTTTTTATGGGTAAAATGGAATTAACCCAAGTTCCATTGTTTAATATTTGGTTTAAATCCTTAGATATCCCTGTAAAGCGTGAAAGCATAAAAAACTCCCATAGCGCATTCTTAAAGGCTAGCGAGCAAATGGACCGATTGGGAGCAAATTTGATAATTTATCCGGAAGGACGAATACCAGACGATACTCCCAACATTAAGTTTCCGTTTAAACCAGGTGCCTTTAGAATCGCAGTTGAAAAACAGATCCCAATTGTGCCCGTAACACTATTGGATAATTTAAAGCGGTTCGATAGCAATACAATGAACGGCAGTCCGGGTAGAATGAGAATGTTTGTGCATGCGCCCATTGAAACAATTGGATTATCGATAGAAGATATTCCTACTTTGCAGCAAAAAGTTTACGATGTATTATCTTTACAATTAAGAAAGCACCATATAATATGAGAATTACCGAAGATAAAGTAAGAGAATTGGCTAAGCTTGCTCGCTTGCAGTTTGAAGGTGAAGAGTTAACCAAAATGCAAGCAGATCTCGAGAATATTTTGGTTATGTGTGAGAAGTTGAACGGTGTAGATACTGAAGGAAAAGAACCGCTCATTTATATGGGGAATCAACAAACCACATTGCGAGAAGATCGAGTTATACAAGAAATTTCAAAAGAAGAAGCGTTGAAAAATGCACCCAAGAAGGATAGTGATTTTTTTCGTGTTCCTAAGGTAATTGATGGCAATGAGTAAAGCACTCATTTATTTAAAGGAAATCACCAAAACCTACACGTTGGGAGAGCAGATAGTGCATGCTTTACAACAAATAGATATTGAAATAATAAAGACAGAATACGTAGCCTTAATGGGACCAAGCGGTTCGGGTAAGTCTACGTTGATGAATATAATTGGTTGTTTAGATACACCAACTTCCGGTGAGTATTGGTTAAACAATAAACTGGTTAGCAGTATGTCCGATGCCGAATTGAGCACTGTGAGAAACGATGAAATAGGGTTTGTTTTTCAAACATTCAACCTACTTGGTAGATTAACAGCACAAGAAAATGTAGCTTTACCATTGGTGTATTCAGGTATCTCCCAAAAAGAAAGAATGGAAAAAGCAGCTGCTACTTTAGAAAAGGTAGGATTAAAAGACAGAATGTTGCATAAGCCCAACGAATTATCAGGTGGCCAAAGGCAACGGGTTGCAGTGGCTAGAGCATTAATTAATAATCCGAGTTTATTGTTAGCCGATGAACCTACGGGAAATTTGGATACCAAAACATCGCACGAAATTATGGACTTGTTTCATGAAATTCACGAATTGGGTAATACCATTGTATTGGTTACTCACGAGGAAGATATTGCTCAGAATGCCAAACGAATCATACGGCTTCGTGATGGAAGAGTAGATTACAATAGTTAGTATCCCCTGCATTTTTTATACAATTGTATCGGTTTTAATGATTGCCCCCGTAATACATTGGTACTTTAAACAGCGATCCAAAGAATTGCAGGATAACTTGCAGTTATCGTTAATTAAGCAGGATGAGCTTTTTCAAGAACTTTTGTTTAATCTATCCAAGACCAACTATGGAGAAGCCTATAGTATCGATGGCAGCGAAACCTATGCCCAATTTGCGGCTAAATTGCCCGTAGTTCAATACGAAGACATTCAACCGTGGATAGAGAGAAATCTTCAGGGAGAGCAAGGGTTGTTGTGGCCCGGTGATATTACTTGGTTTGCTAAGAGCAGTGGTACAACAAATAGCGTATCGAAATACATACCCATCAGTTACGAGAGTATGGAGTATAATCACTATACCGGCAATCGGGAGGTATTAACGCAGTTTACTACTTTATTTCCAAACAGTAATATTTTTGAAGGTAAGGGGTTGTTGATTGGTGGTTCGCAGAGTATTTCGGGAATGTCTAGCGACACCTTTACAGGGGATTTGAGTGCAATACTCATGAACCACGCTCCATCCTGGGTAAATTGGAAAAGCACACCCGATATTGAGATTTCTACCATGCCCGATTGGGAGAAAAAGGTGGAGGCGATGGCACAGGCAACCATCAATGAGAATGTAACAAGTATAAGTGGCGTGCCTACATGGGCCCTAGTTTTGTTTAAACGGATTTTAGAAATAACCGGAAAATCGAATATTCATGAAGTTTGGCCCAACATGGAATTATTTATTCATGGTGGAGTTAGTTTTCTACCGTATCGAGAACAGTTTCAGGAGTTGTTGCCCAAATCCCACATGAAGTATTTGGAAACCTATAATGCCAGTGAAGGTTTTTTTGCGGTTCAAGCATCCGTCGATTCCACGGATTTAGTTCTTTTAACCCATATTGGTATATTCTACGAATTTTATCCAGTAAATGAAGGCCCGGAGAAGACGATTCCATTAGCGGATGTAAAGGTAGGTGTTAACTATGTGGTTGTTATTTCTACCGTAGGGGGGTTGTGGCGATATGTAATTGGCGATACCATACAATTTACCTCCGTGAAACCATTCCTGTTCATTATTACCGGTAGGATGAAATTATTTATTAATAGTTTTGGTGAAGAGCTGGTGATTGAAAATGCTGAAAAGGCCATTGCCTTTGCTTCTCGCGAAACAAATGCCGTTGTAAACGATTATACCGCAGGACCCGTTTTCATGTCCCAAGAAAATCCCGGTCATCAATGGCTGGTTGAGTTTTCTACACAACCCAACGATATCAAGCAGTTTGCTTTGCTGTTGGACGATAAATTAAAGGAAATTAATTCCGATTATGCAGCTAAACGGCATGCCGATATGGTTATGAAGTTCCCCAAAGTTGAGGCTGTCCCCAACGGTACATTCGAAGCTTGGCTTAAAAGTAAAGGTAAGTTAGGTGGACAAAATAAAGTACCTCGATTGGCCAATGATCGCCGTATTTTGGATGAAATACTGGGTATGATTCATTAATTATTTGCTAACCATCGACCTGAAAACCTAAATTTGCTAAATAACAATTCAACCATGTACGGAGAAATAAAAAACCACTTAACACAGGAATTATCGGCCATTGAAGAAGCCGGATTGTTTAAAAAAGAAAGAATTATTACCTCGGCACAAGATGCTGTAATTACACTTAACGATGGCTCAGAAGTAATCAATTTTTGCGCCAATAATTATTTGGGATTAAGCAGTCATCCAAGGGTGGTAGAAGCCGCAAAGCGTGCTATAGATACGCACGGTTTTGGTATGAGCAGTGTTCGATTCATATGCGGAACCCAAGACATTCACAAGGAATTAGAAGCGAGAATTGCCGATTTTTATGGAACAGAGGACACCATTTTGTACGCGGCTGCTTTCGATGCTAATGGGGGTGTTTTTGAACCGTTGCTGGGGGAGCAAGACGCTATTATTTCTGATAGTTTGAACCACGCCTCAATCATTGATGGAGTGAGATTGTGTAAGGCAATGCGTTTTCGATACGAAAACAATAACATGGAAGATTTGGAGAAGCAGTTGATTGCAGCCAAAGAAGCCAATGCTCGTTTTGTTCTAATTGTTACCGACGGAGTGTTTTCCATGGACGGTTATGTAGCCCAATTGGATAAAATTTGTGATCTAGCGGATAAATACGGTGCAATGGTAATGACCGATGAGTGTCATGCTGCCGGATTTATTGGTGCAACGGGAAGAGGAACTCCAGAATATTGCAATGTGATGGGTCGTGTTGATATTATTACCGGTACTTTAGGTAAAGCTTTAGGGGGTGCAATGGGTGGTTATACAACGGGCAGAAAAGAAATTATTGAATTGCTACGTCAGCGTTCGAGACCTTATTTGTTCAGTAATTCGTTAGCTCCTAGCATCGTTGGTGCATCCATAGAGGTGTTCAATATGCTTAACGAAACTACCTATTTAAGAGATAAATTAGAGTCCAACGTTAAACGATTCAAGGCAGGCATTAAAGCCGCTGGATTTGATATCAAAGATGGAGATTCAGCGATTGTGCCCGTGATGTTGTTTGATGCAAAATTGAGTCAGGACATGGCGGATGCACTGTTAAAAGAAGGCATTTACGTCATTGGATTTTTCTACCCAGTAGTTCCTAAAGGCCAAGCGAGAATTAGGGTTCAGTTGAGTGCCGCTCATGAATTTGAACATATCGATAAAGCCGTTGAGGCATTTACTAAAGTAGGTAAATCGCTGGGAGTTATTTAATTCCTTATTAAACTGATTATATTTGCCTTTTGCACTTAATTTATGTCTGTTTGGAGAAAGAAACCGGTAGCTTTATATCAAGCTGAAGCAAACAAAAGCGATTTGAATCGCGTACTTACAAGATGGGGTTTAACCTCATTGGGTATTGGAGCAATTATTGGCGGAGGTATTTTTACCTTAACCGGTATTGCTGCACATAACCATGCAGGACCTGCGCTAGCATTAGCATTCGTAATCGCCGGTATTGGATGTTTGTTTGCGTCGTTATGTTATGCCGAATTTGCTTCGGTTTTACCCGTAGAAGGATCAGCCTATGCCTATGCTTATGGTACAATAGGTGAGTTGTTTGCTTGGTTTATTGGCTGGAACTTAATACTAGAATACATGATGGGAGCAACCACCGTGGCTGTAGCATGGAGTGGCTATTTTAATAAGCTATTACACTTGTTTAATATTAATCTGCCAGAGTTTTTGGTTAATGATCCGGCTACGTTCAATCATGGTTTGGAATTTGGTTCTTGGAATTTTGCTTTTAACCTTCCGGCATTGTTGATTACGTGGGTGATTACAGCAATTTTGATAAAAGGTATTAAAGAGGCTGCATCTACCAATAACATCATTGTTATTCTTAAAGTTGCTGTTGTGTTATTCGTAATTATTGTTGGGTCGTTTTATGTTGACACCAATAACTGGGAACCCTTTATACCTGCTGAGAAGATGGGTGATGATGGTAAAATGCATTTTGGTGTTGGGGGGGTACTTACTGCGGCTACCATTGTTTTCTTTGCATATATAGGTTTTGATGCTGTGTCTACTCAAGCTGGCGAGGCAATTAACCCGAAAAAGGATGTACCGTTTGCAATTATTGCGTCGTTAGTAATTTGTACCATTTTGTACATTTTAGTTTCTTTAGTATTAACAGGAATGGTAAGGTACGATCAATTAGATCTTAAGGCTCCCGTTGCATCTGCTTTTTCTGGTGCTGGAATTAATTGGGCTACCTATTTAATCACCATTGCTGCTACAGCTGGATTAATGTCCGTTATGTTAGTGATGATGTTAGGTCAGACAAGAATTTTCTTGGGTATGGCAAAAGATGGTCTTTTACCTAAGGGAATGTTTGGAACCTTGCATCCTAAATTTAAAACTCCGTATAAAAGTACCATTTTAGTGGGTTTCATTGTTTCTTTAGTTGCAGCTTTAACGCCCATTGAAAAGGTATCGGAAATGTGTTCAATGGGAACGTTGTTGGCTTTTGCGATGGTTTGTGTTGCGGTTTTAGTATTACGTATAAAAGAACCAGATTTGGATAGGCCGTACCGCACGCCTGCAGTATATTTTGTTGCTCCTGCTGGTTTCCTATTCAATATTTTCTTAATGACAAACGTACAGGAAAATACCTGGTATGCGTTTTTAATTTGGGGTACTATTGGTGTGTTGGTTTACTTCCTATACAGTCGTAGACATTCCAATTTAAACAATTTATAATTTTATTTAGGGCGGCGAAACCGCCCTTTTTTATGCAAACACAAAAATTAGGCTTATTTGATTCTATACTCTTGGTTTCGGGGAGTATGATTGGAAGTGGTATATTTCTAGTTACTTCAGAAATGACTAGGGATTTAGGAAGTCCCTTTTATGTAATGATAGCCTGGTTGTTAGGAGGTATTATTACACTATTAGCTGCATTAAATTTTGGTGAGTTAGCGGCAATGATGCCTAAGGCGGGCGGACAGTACAATTTTATCTCTAGGATTTACGGTAAAACTATGGGTTTCGTTTATGGGTGGTCTGTATTTACAGTGATTCAATCGGGTGTAATTGCCGCAGTAGCCATGGCATTTGCCAAACATGTAGCCGTATTCTACCCTGGACTATCAGAAAATTATGGTATTCAGTTATTGGCCATTATTTCAATTATCGCATTAACCTACATAAACTCACGGGGTGTTTCCGAGAGTAAGTGGGTGCAACGAATATTTACTTTAGCCAAATTGTTGGCATTGGCTCTTCTTATTGTTGGCGGAGTAATGGTTTTAGCGAACTTTTTTCCATCGTTAACATCAAATTTCACCATCAATGGAACGGAACTTTTTGTTGCTAAAAAACAGGTTGTTTATCAATTGAACGCTAGCAATTCATCCTTTACCTTAACTGAGTCATTTAACTGGGTAAAAATTGGCGGTTATACCTTGTTTTTGGCTTTTGCAGGGGCAATGGTTGGGAGTCTTTTTTCTTCTGATGCCTGGCAAGGTATTACGTTTATGTCCAATGAGGTTGAGAACCCTACTAAAACCATTCCTCGAGCATTGTTCTTTGGTACATTGATCGTAACAATTGTTTACATACTAGCTAATCTGGCATATTTTGTTATTTTACCCATAGATGCAATAGCTAATGCTAATGCGGATCGTGTGGGTGTTGCTGCTGCAGATAAATTATTGCAGGGATGGGTGGGTGGCAGTGAGTCTGGAATTATGGCACTACTATTAATGGCCGGTTTGGTAGTTATTAGTACATTCGGTTGTAATAATGGACTAATACTTGCTGGAAGTAGACTCTATAAAGCCATGGCCGATGAAGGTTTATTCTTTAAACAAGCTTCGGTATTAAACCGTAACAATGTTCCAGCAAAGGCATTATGGATGCAAGCGGCGTGGTCATCCGTGCTGTGTTTAAGCGGTTCCTATGGGGATTTACTTAATTATTGCACCTTCGCTTCCCTATTGTTTTATATAATTACCGTATTGGGAGTGATAATTTTGCGGGTACGGGAACCCAATGAACAAAGACCATACAAGGCATGGGCGTATCCAACTTCAACAGTAGTGTATCTGTTGTTAGCTGGGGTAGTTGCGGTTGGAATTTTAATTAGTAAGTTTAAGATTGCCGCCACCGGTATTGCAATTGTCGCGTTGGGCTGGCCTATTTATTATTTTTTCCAGCGAAATAAGCACAATAAAACCCAATAAATTTTAAAGTCTTTATAGATATTTCGGCTATAATTGAGTTGTTCTTAACTCAAGTTCGGACTGAAAGATAGCGTATTCTCAAAATCGAAATGCTTGTTTCTGATATGCGCTATTTGTTTGAGCGTTGGCATTAAATCTTTTAATTGATCCAAATACAAACTCTGATCCCCATCGCTTAATGCTTCATTGGGTTGATTGTGGACTTCAATGATTAATCCATCAGCACCCGCAGCAATCGCGGCTGCAGAAACGGGTGAAACCAAATCTCTGATCCCTGTACCCTGACTTGGATCCAAAATTATAGGTAAGTGGCTCAAGGATTTAATTAAGGGAATTGCAGCAATGTCTAGAGTGTTTCTTGTTGCGTTTTCGAATGTTCTAATACCCCTTTCGCACAAGATTACTCGTTCATTTCCACTGCTAACAATATATTCAGCGGCTAATAACCATTCTTCAATGGTACTGCTCATGCCGCGTTTTAGTAATACGGGTTTTTTGCTTTTGCCCAACGCTTTTAACAGTGGATAGTTTTGCATGTTGCGGGTACCAACTTGCAGAATATCTACATATTCTTCTAATTCTTCAATTTTATCAACGCTCATAACCTCTGAAACTACACCCAATTGGTATTTGTCAGCGGCCTCTCTAATCAATTTCAAGCCTTCTGTTTTTAGACCTTGAAATGAATAAGGACTTGTTCGTGGTTTATAAGCACCACCGCGGATAAAACGTATGTTTAATTTTGATAAATATTCGCTAATCGTAAATATTTGTTCCCTATTTTCAATGGCACATGGACCAGCGATTAATACCAAATCCTTACCAAATATTACACCGTTAACTTCAAACTCAGTGTTTTCTTTTTTCCACTCTCGGCTTACCAATTGGTATGGTTTTCTGTGGCTCATGAATTTAGGGATTAATTGGGTTTGGTATAGGTAACAATCAAACGGGTTTTTTTGTTGTCGATTACCACACGAGACCCTGAAACAGGCACATCGGTAGGGATAGTTAGCAAAAGTCCGTTGTTAATTTCTTTATTTAGATTGACTTTAGAAGACAGGATACCTTGAATTTGCCTAGTAACATCAAATTTGTAATAGTAACCTTTTTCATTGAGGAGTCCGCCGAATGTGCTAGAACCTCCATCTTTGGTGAGTGAATTGCGATTACTGCTGCTACTTAGGGGTTGAAACAAGTTTAAACGCGGAGGAGCATAATAATTAGGGGTTGCCGTGTTATCAGCTACATGGAATACTATTTCTGCTTTGTTAATGGCTATGTTACCATCGGCAATTAGATTGTAGATGTAGGGGATTTCGATTTTGTTTTTTGTACCGCTTAAACTCTGTACATAGGAAAATTCTTGTGATTTTTCTTTACTAACTAATTGTCTAACAATTTCTTCTTTGTAAGGGCCGGTTTCTGAGTAATTCAAGGTTTTAGTTTGATCATCAAACCCAAAAACGAAGGTTTGGGTATCGCTGTAGTACAATAGAATTTTTGCGCGATCACCAATTGAAAACTCGTTTTTAAAATCGAAAACTCCGTATCCACCTTCTCCCGGTTGTAAATCGTCAGCAATGGGTTGTATGCTAATACCCGGTAGGTATTTGTTTAAGCCGTCCGTTGTTTGATAGGCAGCAGTTGGCATTTGCTGTAAGTATCGAGCAAAGTCTTTTGATAACTTGATTAATAAACCGTTCGGTAATTTTATTTTTTGCTTTTTATAGCCGATGGAATCGATGCCTTCTTGAAAAATGCGTCCGGTATATATCGTATTTATCGCCGCTTTACTGGTCAATTTATCCGTTTGGTAATATATCTTGTTGGAATTAAACCCCTCCGCCAAAACACTGATTAATAGTTTTTGAACCGTAGAACGATTTCCGTAAAAGTTATTATTCCCAACCATTGGAATGAATAATAATGCGGAATCAGGTTCTAAGGTGTTTGGGAAATTGTTTAGTGGTTCTATGATCTTTGATTTGGCAAATGCGGTTGCTCTCGAATATCCAAACAATGGATCGTTCATTGCTCCAATTAATAGGTAACTTAGATTGTTACCCGGCATGGAGTCTTCATCGATTGTCTTGGAAAATAAAGTAAAGGTATCGGTTTGAAAGGGCTGTAAAGAATTTGTGTTTTGACCTTCCACAATAACGTTTCCAGTCTGTTTTTTACACGACCAATTACCTACAGCTAGGCTTAGCAAGGCAATTGCTAAGATGTAGTTTCGCACAATTATCCTAACAGTTTTTGGTAAAATGCCCCATATGCAACCGCCGAATCGTCTTCGGTGTGCATCATATTAATTTTATCGCTTATGTGTTCTTCCACTATTCTATGCGCTTTTTCGCAGCCTGTAACCACGGCATCCGCATGTTTTGCCCCACCTATATTCATGCTATCAACATCGGCATTTTCATAACATTCCAAGCAATTATCTTCGATGCTATTTAAGCTGGCTTTTCTTGCAAAGTCGTTCCCTAGGTTGATCGGCATGCTATCGCAGTAAACACTGTATACTACTTTTGCATTTTTGAATACCGGTTCATCTTTGTACAACGTTTTCAAATACAAAGGAACTAAGCTTGTCATCCATCCCTGGCAGTGAATGATATCGGGTGCCCATCCCAATTTTTTTACCGTTTCCATAACTCCTTTGCAAAAGAAGATAGTTCTTTCGTCATTATCAGAAAAGTAGTTCCCGTTTTCGTCGTTAAAAATGGCTTTTCTGTGGAAATAGTCCTCGTTATCCAAGAAATACACCTGCATTTTGGTGTTAGGAATAGAAGCAACTTTGATAATTAATGGGTTGTCATTATCGTCAATTGAGATATTTATTCCCGAAAGTCTAACTACTTCGTGTAGTCTGTTTCTTCGCTCATTGATTACCCCAAATCTAGGGACTAGTATCCGAATTTCATTATCTTGTTCTTGTAATGCTTGAGGCAGCATTCGGGCGATGGTGGCTACTGGAGAAGTCTCTAAGAAGGGAGACATTTCGGAACTCACAAAGAGAACTCGTTTTTTTGTTGGAAACATAGTTGGTAGGGTAGTTTCAATAGAAACCATTTACAAAAGTATAACAAAAAATTTGGAAATTAAAACAATACATGGCTAAAAACCTTTGAAAAACCTTTATTTGCAATCAATTTCATTGATGAAAGTTGTTACACATTCTGAGGATTTGGATTCAATTCAAACAATGTTGCACTCTAATACGTTGGCCTTGGTGCCAACGATGGGGGCATTACACGATGGGCATTTGCAGTTAGCCCAAACAGCCAAAGAACTCGGTTATTATGTGTTAGTGAGTATTTTTGTAAATCCAAGGCAGTTTAATAATCCCTCAGATCTCGACAAGTATCCTCGAACCATAGACGCTGATAAAAAGAAATTAGAAGCGGCCGGAGTGGATGCAGTTTTTATCCCTCAGTTGGAGGATGTTTACTCCGGAGAGATTAGCGATATTACCTTGGATTTGGGAGAATTGGATACTGTTTTAGAAGGACATTTCAGACCCGGACATTTCGATGGGGTTGTTCAGGTGTTATATCGATTTTTTCAAAAGGTTAAACCACAAGCGGTATTTTTTGGAGAAAAAGATTTACAACAATGCATGGTGGTTAAAAAGTTGCTTAATCAGTATTTTGCAAATATTCAGTACTTTCAAGTTCCAACAGTTAGGGAATCATCCGGCTTAGCAATGAGTTCGAGGAATCAACGTTTAACGGATTTTGGTAAGCAACAGGCATCGGAAATTTACAAGGTTTTGTTAATGTTGAAGCAGCAATGCCAACTGGGTGTTTTTCAACCCGATACAATGATTAATCTGTTAAAGCAGTTCACCATAGAAACTGAATATTTAGCGTGGGTTTCACTTCCAGATATGGTACCTGTGAACGCTAATAATTATAAAGAGCATAATCAACAAGCCCTTGTTTTTGCCGGATATTTAGAAGGAGTACGCCTAATTGATAATTTAGTCTTTGAAGTTGTGAATTCTTAGACGAAGTGGAATCTGTAAATTACAGAAGCATCTGCCCTATGTATGCAATAATAGTCGTTGAATTCTAATCCATTAATTTCCGGCTGGATTTCGATTAAAGTGATTTTTGTTTTTTCTCTAATTAATCGAAATAGCAAGTGCAGTGATGTTATTTATTCTCGTTGTTTTGAATCGATAATAATGGTTACAGGACCGTCATTGAGTAATTCAACGTTCATGTCGGCCCCAAAAACGCCTGTATACGTAGGGATGTTGTGTTTGGAAATTAATAATTGACAAAAACGCTGATATAGTTCTAAAGCCAATGCAGGTGCAGCGGCTCGAATAAATGATGGCCTGTTTCCTTTAGCCGTTTGAGCATGTAAAGTGAATTGAGAAATGGCCAAAATAGAACCAGAAATGTCTTTGATACTTAGGTTCATTTTTCCATTATCGTCCGAAAATATTCTTAAACCGGCAACTTTATCGGCCAACCAAGCAACATCGGATTCATTATCAGCACTTTCAATACCAACGAGTATCAAATATCCTTGTTCAATGGCATTTATCAATGTACCATCAACCGAAACTTGGGCTTTTGATACTCGTTGTATTACCAAACGCATTATTCTTTAATAAATTTTCTCGTGCTTAGGCCGTTTTCAGTTTGAACAGAAACCAAATAAATTCCAGGAGTTAATGAAGAAATATTAACTGTAGTTTCTCCTGAAACGGATGCTGAATTAGTTTGAATAATGGCCCCATTAACATTCATTATAGTAATTAGATGAATGGGTTCGTTTAAAGAAATAGTTAAATACTCATGTGCCGGGCTAGGAGTAACTTTAAAGCTAGGTTTTGCTAAATTTTTGGTAGCTAAAACTTCTGTACCCGTTACAAAGGTATTGTTTAAGGCTTCTGTGGTTGCAATTGAAAATCCATTATCAATCGCCCCACTTGGATCTATGAACATACTAACGATATGCATCTTGTTGAAATTCCAATCAGCGTTAACGGGGAAAGTGAAGTTGTGAATAAAGGTATCGCCTTGTTTTGCGCTGCTTCCATACGCATTATTTAATCCATTGAAACTGGGTGAAATATATCGGCCAACATGGTCGTAAACCATTTTTGAAGCGGGTACGGGATTTGCAAGTAACTCAAATCCACCCATAACCCCGTTGCTTCCTCCGGCGTAGGCATTGCTTTGGTTGTAGCCGCTGCTTGTACCAGTAACGCTATCTTCTACCAATGCGCAAACCAATTTGTAGTTTCCGCTAATGTCCGATTTTATCGTAGTTTTCAAACAAACTTTCAGTTCTCTGGTTACAGAATTCCATTGGGCGGCCGAATAAAAAACACCCTTGGGTGCTTGTACTATACGTTTCAAGAAATCCTTATCCATGGCTGATGGATCAACGTCGCTTCCGCGGTCTACTATGGCACTGGGATAGCCCGATATCTTATTATTTAATCCAGCATCCCAAGTATAATCTTCCATCGGGTCATTGTTGTGAATGGCAATTCCTTGAAAATAACCTTTGTATTTAGCATCCATGTTTTTCAATGAAACAGCACCTCTAGGGCACCAAGCACACCATGTACCAGTAGCCTCTTCTCCAATAACCATTTTGTCTGTTGCGGGTACCACAGGATCTACGGTAATTTGTTTAATATTATCTAAGTTGTTTTCATCGCTAGACTGATTTACACTCACAATTTCAGCGATAAAGGTATTGCTACCGGCGGCAATCGTCCAGGGATTTTGCCATTTTAATAGCGTGGCTGTGTTTTTAGCAATATTTAATCCAGAGAACGTTAACTGTTCGGTTTGGTTGTTATACGAAATTTTAATTTCGGCCTCGGTTATTGTTTCAGTTCCGATATTTCTTATTTGAATACTAGGAACTACACTGCTTCCGGATAAGTATCCCAAAACGTCATTAATGGCACTGATGGCTGCATTTTTGGTAAAGGTACTAGCAGGGGCTGTGTACTCGTAAGTAACATCGTCTACCCAAAAACTACTTCCTTGTAAGGGGAATAAGTCCATAGTGGCAATTTGATAAGATCCGTTTTGGAAGGTGCCTTGACTTATATTATCTATTAAAATTTCCCAGGTATTTGTGTTTAAAAAGGATTTGATATTTAAATTAAACCACTGGTTATGAGGGAATTTTCCGGAGAATACCAATCCGGTTTTGGTGTTTGTGATGGAAAGATCACCGGTTGTTTCAAAGTAAACGTCGAAGGTGTAGCCCTTACCCGCTACCGTCTGTTCTTGAAAATTGAAATAGGCCGATTTGCCTGTTTCTACGAAAAGATTCATTCCTAAAGTGAAGTCGCCAGTTGTATATTGACCGCCAAAAGGCAAAATAATATCCTGGGGACCTCCAGCGGCTACCGTTGAGCTAAAATACAGGCTATTACTCCCGCTCTTTGCTTTGTTATTAACTACTTTGGCATCGTCTGCACCGCCTCCAGTCTTACTTGTCCAAGTTTCCCAAGTGTTGCTTTTTTGTGCGATAAACTCACCCGCAGTGTAAGTTTCAAAATCATCGGAAAAGGTTTGCGCATTGGCCGAAAAAATAATAGGCAATGCAGCTAGTAGGAGTATTTGTTTTTTCATATACGATAGTAGAAGTTATGCAATATACGAATACCCTGTGTAAATTATTACAATATCAATCGTGACGTTGACCGCCTAATATGCTAAAAACGTGCAAAATATGAGGGAATACCGCATCCATAGATTCGCTTGCTCCTCGGCTAGAGCCCGGTAAAGCCAATACCAAGGAATTTTCAATAAATCCGGACACACTTCTGCTCAACATGGCATAGGGAGTGCGGTTTTGACCATAACTTCGAATAGCTTCTTCGATGCCTGGAACACGGCGTTGAATAATTGGAATTAACGCTTCTGGAGTAACATCCCTGTTGGATAGTCCTGTTCCACCCGTAAAAATGATTAGGTCAACTTTGTTTTTTACCCCTTGCATGGCCGATTGTTGAATATCAGAAACTTCATCTGGAATGATTGTGTAGTCTTTCACATTTACTCCAAGTTTTTCTAACTGATTTTTAATACTCAATCCTGCCGTATCTGTTTTACTTCCTTTGGAAATGGAATCGGAGCAAACAACCACCTTGGCCGTTAAATTGGGTAGCGGTTTCTTTTTAATATCGGATTTACCCCCTTGCTTCTCTTGCAGTTGAATGCGATCGATGCAGATGCCTTTGTCGATAGGTTTGAGCATATCGTACAGCGTTAATGCCGCAACCGATGCTGCGTGCATCGCTTCTACCTCAACCCCCGTTTTATAGATAGTTGCCACCTCTACTTCAATGTGGATGGTAACCTCCTTCAATACGAAGCGCACTTGTGTATACTCGATGGGAAGCGGGTGACAATCGGGGATCATCTCCGATGTTTTTTTTGCGGCGAACAATGCTGCTACTCTTGCCGACTCTAGCACATTTCCTTTGGGAACAGTGTTGTTGTTGATAGCCTCAATGGTTTCCTTTTTGCTGCAAACAACTTGGGCCGATGCAATGGCTTTGCGATACGTATTTGCTTTGTGGGTGATATCTATCATTGGTTGATTTTCCAGTTTTCTTGATCGGTATCTAAGATTTCTTTACCCCAAATGGGCAATTCGTTTTTGATTCTTTCTACCAGTTCAGAGCAAGCATCCATGGCCGCTTTGCGACGTTTGGAAGAAGTAAAAACAAATAAGCACATCTCTCCCACGGCTACTCTTCCTAAGCTGTGATAAATATGCATGCAAGTAAGGTCATATTTGCTAAAAATATCTTCTCTAATAGCATGCGCTAATTCTAGCGCCATCTCTTTGTAGGCAGTATATTCAATGGCTCTTACAACGCCTAGTTCAGTCTCATCGGCTCTAACTTGTCCTAAAAATATAGAATGGGCTCCAATGTTGGTTTTACTTTGATGAGCGGCAATAGAGCTTGCGATTTTCTCTGTTGATATGGGTCCTTCAATAAATATATTTTTGTAACTCATTATTTAAAAGCATTATATACTATTTAACTTAAATATAAACTTTATATATTAATTCGAAACATGGAATACCCATGTTGGTTAAAAATAATCATTTCATTAACGAGTTTTCCGGGGTTTCCGATGATTTGATGAATTGCTTCCATGGATAGTAAACTACCTATCAAACCTGCGGTTGCTCCAAGTACACCTGCCTCTTCGCAGTTGTTGGAATTGAGTCTGGTTATCTCTTCAGGAAAAATTGTTCTGTATGGTTTATATCCTTCTTCGCGGTTATTGAAACAGATAATTTGTCCTTCGTTTCGATAAATAGATCCAGTGATTATGGTTTTTTGCAGCTTTTCGGCAGTGTGGGTAGTGGCATATCGACAAGAGAAATTATCGGAACAATCGATAATCAAATCGGCTTTATCTAGTAATTGGGTAGCATTATCATCGGTTAGTAGGGTTTCTATTCCTGTTACTAGTATATCGTTAAATTGTGTGTTCAACTTCTGGGCTGCAGTAATGGCTTTGTTTTTACCAATGTCATCAATCCCAAACAGAATTTGTCTGTTTAAATTGTCTAAACTCACGGTATCAGCATCTATCAATATGATATTTCCAATACCCGCTGCAGCTAAATAAAGCGCTACGGGACACCCCAGCCCACCCACTCCAACGATAACGACGTTGCTTTTTTGAATAACAGATTGATTGATTAGACCAATTTCGGGAAGTAATATTTGACGGTAAAATCTATCCACGTTTATCCTCCTGAAAATGGGGGTAAAATTGCTATTTCGTCGT